>CAUUEM010000130.1:0-3956 GCA_963544045.1 uncultured Gemella sp.
GCAAGAGAAGTTTTAGATTCACGTGGTAACCCAACTGTAGAAGTTGAAGTAACAACTGAATCAGGTGCATTTGGACGTGCATTAGTACCATCAGGAGCATCAACTGGACAATATGAAGCAGTTGAATTACGTGATGGAGACAAAGGACGTTACCTAGGTAAAGGTGTAACTAAAGCTGTAACTAACGTTAATGAAGAAATTGCACCATTATTAGAAGGTAAATTCGACGTATTTGATCAAGTAGGAATCGACTACGCTATGATCGAATTAGATGGAACTGAAAACAAAGGACGTCTAGGAGCTAACGCTATCTTAGGTGTATCTTTAGCAGTAGCACACGCTGCAGCTGATGCATTAGGAGTACCTCTATACAGATACTTAGGAGGAACTAACTCTAAAGAATTACCAACTCCAATGATGAACATTGTAAATGGTGGATCTCACTCAGATGCTCCAATCGCATTCCAAGAGTTCATGATTTTACCAGTAGGAGCACCTACATTCAAAGAAGCTTTACGTTGGGGAGCTGAAGTGTTCCATAACTTAGCTAAATTATTACACGCTCGTGGATTATCAACTGCAGTAGGTGACGAAGGTGGATTCGCTCCAACATTCGAAGGAACTGAAGATGCTGTTGAAACAATCTTAGCTGCTATTAAAGCTGCTGGTTTAGAACCAGGTAAGGATGTATTCTTAGGATTCGACTGTGCGTCATCAGAATTCTACGAAAACGCAGTTTATAACTATGCTAAGTTCGAAGGTGAAGGTGGAGCAAGCCGTACTTCAGCTGAACAAGTAGACTACTTAGAAGAATTAGTAAACAAATACCCAATCATCACTATCGAAGATGGTATGGACGAAAACGACTGGGAAGGATGGAGATTACTTACAGAACGTATCGGTGACCGTGTACAATTAGTAGGGGACGATTTATTCGTAACAAACACTAAAAAATTATCACAAGGTATCGAGCAAGGTGTTGGTAACTCAATCTTAATAAAAGTTAACCAAATCGGTACATTAACAGAAACTTTAAATGCTATCGAAATGGCTAAACGTGCTCGTTATACAGCTGTAATTTCTCACCGTTCAGGAGAAACTGAAGATTCAACTATCTCAGATATCGCAGTTGCAACTAACGCAGGACAAATTAAAACAGGTTCTCTTAGCCGTACAGACCGTATTGCTAAATACAACCAATTATTACGTATTGAAGATGAATTAGATGCAACAGCTGAATATCCAGGTGTTCAAGCATTCTACAACATTAAACGCTAATAAATAGTATATGTCAATTAAGGACTAGTAACTTAGGTTACTAGTCTTTTTTAGTGATTTAAGAAGTGGACAATATTTTGAAAGATTTAAGTGGATAAAAACAATAATACTCCAGCATTTTATATACATAGAAGTTTATTGAATACTAGATTAATAAAGTAAAAAAATATGCCTATCAATTAACAGTAAGGTTGAAAGTAAATATAAATAAAAAGTGACAGAAAGCCTTATTTATGTCCTTAAAAATATATGAGATTATTATTAAATTAAGAGTAAAACTACTTTAATATATAATAATAGTGAATGATATTTAAAAAGGGGAATTTGAAAATCAGCTAAGAATAGAATACAGAAGATGTTTCAATACTAGTATTCCAAGTAGAAATATTACTATAGATATAATTGAATTTGAATATTATGATATTAATGAAAAATAGAGGCTGACTGTAAATGACCAACCTAAATGTTTAGAGTTATGTATAATACCGAGTCACAAAGCTATAGTATGAGTAATGGATTTACTGATTAAAGATATTATCGATATAACAAAGGAGTAGCTAAAGTAGCATCAAACTATACATAAAGCAAGAGACATATTATGGAATAATGTATTATGATTATAGATAACTAAAAATTAGATGTAAACAATAAATAGAATAACATAATGAAGAGAAGAGCGGGGTTGATCAGTCCTAAAGAATATATATGGTTGTATAAAGCGTAGCAGACATTAAAATTACATAGATATACTAAGTATAATTTTTAGAGATAGCCTGAATTCTATATGAATTTACAATATATTTTTTATTTATAGAAATAGTTTATAAAATAATCTCTTTAATTATTATAAAATATACGAAATATTTTGAGTTGATTTTAAATATATTTAATAGTATGGATACTATTTTTACTTAATAAATAATTGATTTTATGTTGTATTTACACGATTGTAGAGGAGTAAATTTTTTTAAAAAACAATGGATATTTTTAGCTTGCTATTTATGAGTGTATTGTTATGGAAAAATAGTTATATTTAAAGGTAATATGAGAATTGTAGATTACTAAAGTAAAGCTTTTTGTAACAGTTTTGTAATTGAATTATATTATAAATTCATATATAATATAGTATGTAAAAAATTATAAATTTTGAAAGGAAGAAATTTAAAACATGATATTCAATAAAAAAGATACTGTACAAAAAAATTGGCGTATGGTAAAAAAAGGGAAAGGTATAGCATTTAGTTGTATGTTGTTCTTTACAGCAGGTGCAGTAGTTGTTAATCCAGTGGCTACGGTCTTTAACCAAAATGGAGTAGCGTATGCACAAACTTCAATTAGGTCATCAGAAGGGGCTGAAAACCTTGAGTATACAAATAAAAAAAGGGGCACAGTAGTTGTTGATGATTATATAAAGATTTCTTATGAAGTCGATAATGCTAAAAATGTTATTCATTGGACAACAGTTGTTAATGGCGGGCGAGTTGGAAATGCAGCAAGCGGATATACCTACTTTACTGTACCAAAAGCCTCAGTAGGTACTCCAACTAACTGGAGAGTTTTACAAACAGATAAAAATGGTAAAGTCATGAGTGACCGAAATTATTGGAAAAATAATGATGGAACATACCCAATGGGTGGAGCTGGTAAAATGAATCTTTATACTGGTTCTGAAATGACTAAGAAATTAACAGAGTTTTATAAAAATATCGGTAATCCAGCCATTAAGGGAAAGGAAGCGGAAGCAGCGCAACAAGCGTCAGAACGTTCACAAGCATTGTATACGTTAACGGCTGATATAGCAGGTGGAATTTTTAAGAACCCAAGTTGGACTATTACTTATGACACACCAATTCTTGATAAGTCAAAACCACTTGATTATGTAGCGGGATTACAGGGTACAGGTGGTGCTGTTGGTGCAAAAACCGAGATCATGACTGGTTTTACAGATAACTATATAGATGAGTCTGCTAATAAATTCCAAGCTGTTGCAGTTCAAGAAAAATATACACAGAAAGTTGGAGGAAGCTTTAATGCAAATCCAGCCCAGTATGTAACTAATAAAGCAGGTACTCCAGAGTTTCCAAATAACTATCGTGGAGCAACAACATTTGCGTGGAAAGATGGTCAAGCTCCAACAGCTACAACTCCAGGTACTTATACAAAAACTGTAGTTGTAACTTACCCAGAATACTTCAAACAAACACCACAAGAAGTTACTATTACATTTGAAGTAAAAGGTAATGAAGCAAGTGAAATCAAAGAACCAGCTAAAACACCGGTACAAAACTTAACAAACTTAACAGAAGATGAAAAAGATAAAGTTAAGAAAGCAATCGAAGCTGCGAACCCAGGAAAAGTTGCAAACGTAGTAGTAGGAAACGACGGAACTGCGACAGTAACATTTAATGACGGTTCAGAAGCAACATTAACACCGGAAAAAACAGTAGTAGAAGCACAATCAAAAGGAATCCAAGCACCAGCTAAAACACCGGTACAAAACTTAACAAACTTAACAGAAGATGAAAAAGATAAAGTTAAGAAAGCAATCGAAGCTGCGAACCCAGGAAAAGTAGCAAACGTAGTAGTAGGAAACGACGGAACTGCGACAGTAACATTTAATGACGGATCAGTTGCAACATTAACACCGGAAAAAACAGTAGTAGAAGCACAATCAAAAG
>CAUUEM010000131.1:0-3953 GCA_963544045.1 uncultured Gemella sp.
TAATTCAGTGTATTATGCAAAACATTCACCAAGTAGTAATACTAGGGATTTAGAATTGATGATGTTTACAGAGAATTTAGATATTCTTGATAAGAAAGATGGATTTAAATATAAACATAAAATTCAAGAAGATAAAACAGTGCAAAATGTTGAAAAAAATGTTTATTTCGGATATAGTATGTATGATGATGGGAAAAAATATGTATATATAAGTAATGAAAGACAAAATTATTATTTTAATGATTTGTTTATGTTAGAAGATATAATAGATTTTGGTAATGGAATGAAACATATAGATATATCAACAGTAGATGAAAATAAACTTAAAGAAGAAATATATGAGAATTTCAAACCTATATTGGAAGAATTAGAAAATAACGAACCAGATATAAATCTTCAATGGATATTCAATTGGGTATACAGAGATAGAATAAAGTAAGTTATAACTATGTATTGAACGTATATATAAACAGTTTATCATAAATGGTTTAAATAATAAAATAGAATGAAAAATCATAACTCATCACAGAAATTTTCTGTGGTGGGTTTATTTTTTTATCTAAATTTTACTCCAAAGGTTAAATTTTACTTAGTTTTCTTCACCTGTGATGTAGAGAATATAAAGATCATAGGAGTGAGGAAATATGGAACTGAAAGATGAAATAAAAAAACTAAGAGGAAAAGGATTAGGTTATAAGAAAATAGCTGTATGTTTAAATGTGTCAGCCAATACAGTTAAGTCAATTTGCAGAAGAGAAAAATTAGAAAAGTTAGATATAGAAGATTTTGATACTTGCAAGGTATGTGGAGAAAAGTTAACTCATTTAAATGGGAAAAAACAAAAGAAATATTGTAGTAATGCTTGTCGAATGAAATGGTGGAAGAAAAACCAAGACAAGATGAATAGAAAGGCATTTTCTATACATCAATGTAAATGTTGTAAAAGAGAATTTGCATCTTATTCCAATAATAAAAGAAAGTATTGCAGTCATGAATGCTATATTAAGCATAGATTTGGAGGTAGCTATGAAGACTAAAAATGAAGTAACTTACCAAATCACAATTAAAATATTAAGTAACTTGTTTAGGAAAAATTTAATCACAAAAGATGAATTTAATAAATTCAAACATAAGATGTTAGAAAAGTATGATCCCAAAATATCTGAACTTATGGAGTTATCACTTGATAAATAGTTTCTTTAGAGTGATATATAGTAATGACGAAAAGGAGGATACAATTATGAAAACTATAAAAAAGTTAGAAACACTAAATGTGACTGATGTAAAAAAACAAAAAGTCGCAGCTTATGCAAGAGTATCACATCAAGATTTACTACAATCACTATCTGAACAAATAAGCTACTATAGTAAAGTTATACAAGATAATCCTAGTTGGGAATATGTTGGAGTTTATTTCGACAACTCAGTAAGTGGAAGAAATACAAAAAATCGAAAGGAGTATTTAAGATTAATAGATGACTGCAGGAAAGGGAAGATTGATATAATTCTTACAAAGTCCATATCACGATTTGGAAGAAACACTATTGAGTTGTTAGAAACAATACGAGAACTAAAGAAATTAAACATAGGGGTTCAATTTGAAAAAGAGAATATCGACACACTCACTACAGATGGAGAGTTATTACTAACATTACTCGCTGCTGTTTCAGAAGAAGAATCAAAGGCGATAGGTAGTAATGTAAGGTGGAGTGTGAAGAAGAAGTTTGAACAAGGATTACCACATAGCCCACAACCTATATTAGGATATAGATGGATAGGAGATTCTTATAAAATTGAAAAGTCAGAAGCTGACATTGTTAGAAAGATTTATGAGTTATACCTGTCAGGTACAAAACCAACACAAATATCAAGGATATTAAATGATGAAGGTAAACGTACAAGAAGAGGAGAAAAGTTTTCAAGACTAGCAATTTATAGAATACTATCCCAAGAAACCTATACGGGAAAACTTATATTACAAAAGACATTTCATGTAAAAGAAAAAGGTCGTTCAGTAAAAAATACTGGTGAGAGGACTATGTACATTGTAGAAAATGCACATGAAGTAATTATTTCTCAAGAAATATTCAATAAAGTTCAAGAAATAAAAAAACAAGGTAACCTAAAAAAGGAGTAAAAGATGAATAGAAAAATCACAACTATACAAGCCAATAAACAACTCAGTCATCAATCAAAACTACCTAGTATAAAAAAGAAAAAGGTTGCAGGTTATGCCAGAGTATCAACAGATAATGAAGATCAAACAAGTTCTTATGAAACTCAAATGAAGTATTACGAAGAGTACATATCAAGTAGGAAAGATTGGGAGTTTGTGAAAATGTACTCAGATGAAGGAATAAGTGGAACAAATACAAAAAAACGTCTAGGGTTTCAAGAAATGGTAAATGATGCACTGGCTGGTAAAATAGACCTCATATTAACAAAAAGCGTAAGTAGGTTCGCAAGAAATACGGTAGATTCACTATCAACTGTAAGAAAACTAAAAGATGTTGGAGTAGAGATATACTTCGAAAAAGAAAACATCTGGACATTTGATTCAAAGGGTGAATTGCTTATTACAATAATGAGCTCCCTAGCACAAGAAGAAAGTAGATCAATATCAGAAAATATAACATGGTCTAAACGAAAACAAGCTGCTGAAGGTAAGGTTACGTTTCCATACAATAATGTATTAGGGTTTAAACCAAAAGAAGACGGAGGATTTGAAGTAGATAAAGAGCAAGCACAAATAGTAAGATACATATTTGGACAGTTCTTATCAGGTAAAAATCCTAATCAAATAGCAAAACATCTAACTGAAAATAAAATACTAACACCAAGAGGAAAAGAAAAATGGAGTTATAGTAGTGTAAGAAGTATTTTAACAAACGAAAAATATAAAGGTGATGCTTTACTTCAAAAATACTATGTAGCAGACTTCTTAAACAAGACTCAGAAAAGGAACAACGGAGAGCTACCTCAGTATTATGTAGAAAATAGCCATGAAGCAATAATTGATAAAGAAGTATTTGATGCAGTTCAAGTACAGCTAAGCGAAAATAAAAAATGGTATACACAGAAAAACTACTTTGGAAAAATTAGGTGTGGATGTTGCGGTAGTTCATATGTGAGACATTTATGGCACTCAACTGACAAATATAAAGAGACAATATATAGATGTAAAGATAAGTATAAAAATGAAGAAAAATGTAATACACCTCATATTAGAGATGATGAAATTCAAAGATGGATAGTATCAGCATTAAACAAGGTAATTGATAATAGAAAAGAAATTATAGGTAATATAAAACTTCTGATTAAGATGATAAAAGAAGACAGAGGGTTAGATGATGAAATCATTCAACTCGAAGAAAAATTAGAAAATATCAGAACTGATGTAGAAAAGTTGATAATAACGAATTCCAAAATAGCACAGAATCAAGAAGAGTACACTAGAAAATATAATAAACTGATAGAAGAGTATAAATTGTTAGAAAAACAATTAGAACAGAGAAACTTAGATTTACTGAGTAAAAACAAGAGAGTAAGAGAACTGAAAATATTTATCGACTCATTAGAAAAACAAGATGAGTTACTAACAGAATACGATACTAAGCTATTTAATTATTTGGTAGAAAAGATAATAATTTATAAAGAAAAAAGAATAGAAATTCATTTTAAAAATGGAGAAGTCATATCAATCTGATATGATTTTTTCTTTTTCGCTATGAGAGATTAAGGTTATCTGATATAATATATTGAGTAAACGAGGGTTAAACAGATTTGTAGAATACGATTAAATCAAGGATAGAACAAATCGTTAAATGATGCACCCCCTAAGAGGGTTTTGCACCCCCCTAGCGATAAAAAAAGGAGCTTTTGTATGATAAAATTAGTTGTTACAGATATAGATGATACACTGGTAAATAGTAATAATGAGATTTCTCAAAAAA
>CAUUEM010000132.1:0-3908 GCA_963544045.1 uncultured Gemella sp.
ATACATACAACTCTCATTAATTCCTCTCCTTTCTTTATAAGGTAAATTATATATTAAATTATCTTTTTTTTGCAATAAAATATTAAATACTTTTAAGTTTTATTTATATTTTAGATATTATAATATTGTTAGAAAATAACCATGAGCAAGCCATATTAAAGCAAGAATTAATGTATACTTATTGTGTGACAGCCTGTTTGAACTACCTTACAGAAGAAAGTAATAAAAAATATTGTCAATATTTATCTCTGCAAAAACCTTTTAAGTTTAAAAATAAATATAAAGATGTATATGATAAATCCTATGCAAAGATAATAAATCCAAACGCACAAAAGGCTACATAAGACAACTGTCTATGTAGCCTTTTTACTATGTATTTTTTTAATAATATACATTTCCTCAAGAATAAAACGCTTATAATAACAGATAGCTGATTAAGTATAATCAGCTATCTGCTGTAAGTACTAAAATATTCCATTATTAACTTTAGCGCTTATTAAATTTTACCAACTCCAGATTCCAAGAAGGATTAGAAGGATACTCTGTCCTGCAGACACAGCAATTCGACCTTTTCCTATAATACTAATGCCATGGCTTTTCCCTTCCTTGCACATAAAATATTCATTGAGGTTTTGCCTTAGTGCAAACATTTCACCCCAAATAAGAACCGCAAGTATTAACGAAAAAATAGAAAAACTATGTAAAATCCTCCCACCCCAAATAACCATTAATTCAATCATCAATAATTGACCTAATTGTATCATCGTAAGAAGAAGACTTCTCTTAGTATTTGCGCCTGCAATAGTTATTGTATTATTCCGTATAATATATATTGCATACATACCAAGTAAAATACTACATAAGATACGCCCAGCGTTCATAATCTCTCCTCACTAATCTTTTATATCATCGAAACCATCTTGAATAACTTCATACGTATGCGCAATATTAGCTACTTGTCTTTCTCTGATTTAGAAATGAACCAGTAATAACATGCTATATAGATTTTTTATAGATATTATTAACATCTGCAATATTTTAATAGGCTTATATACTATGGCATTTTATAATTAAAAAATTCAGATACTATTCTACTGCATGAAATCTTTGAGATTTAACATCATAATAAATTTTCCATTTTGATAATGCTAATGGAATATTATCATCGAAATAATCTCGCCCCTTCCAAATCGCATCATTTCTAAAATAGGAATACCCATTTTTTACTAATTCTGTATCTAAACAAAATTCACCGGTTAGACAAATATTATTTTCTAAAAGCAAAGTTCGAACAATTAGGGCGTCATAATCCCAACCTTCGAAGAGTAAATAGTCAAAATAATTAAGTGCTATATAGGCATCCCATCTATTATTTAAAACAATTAACTGAAATAATTTATTAATCAATGTATAGTTAGGAGACATATAATATTCGTCACTCAAAAGAAATTGATATATTTGTGTAATTCTATTTTCATCTAGTTTTTTAGTCTGATCAATATCAACTAAATCAAGAAAAGCGTCTAAGGGCTCCATAAAAAACTCCTATTTCACAATATTTACTGCAGTAAATATATAAGCATGATTACTATTGATAACCAGACACTCTCCAGTTTCAATTCATAAAGCCATTTGTAGTTTCAACTAATTAAAATCTTATTATTTAATACCAAAAGAACATCTTAGAATGAAGTCAAATAATTATAAATGTAATAGTTCTAACCAATTATTATGTGCTAACACTACAATATATCCATCATTCTCCGAATCCGTTGTTACATATACTCTATATGATTCATTTTCATATACATAACGAGACGCAGTCTGATCAACTAAAGTCCATTCTCCATTTAAGGGCTTTATTGATTTTATATCTCTATGTTGTGAATCTGGCTTTATATCAATTGATCGACCTATTGATATAAGATTTCTTCTATTTGTATCATGTACATCTCCATCGATTATATATTGATCTCGTGGAAAAGCTGCATTTAAAGCTTGTGTCAATTCCATTCTAGACTGCTCAACAGTATCATTAAACAAAAACTTATAGCCTAATCCACAAATTAGCCATAAACTAAAACAGCCTAGAAATATGTACCAAACAATAGAATAAATTGTTCTATATTTCATACTTAAAAGCCCTCTATGTTACCTATATACCAGATACATTAAAACCATACGTGCAGCTAATTCGCCAATCATGCCATATATGATTGGCTTAGCAACTTTTCTATCTTAAAAACCTAGAATATAATGCATCAATATCACAAGTATCAACATAAATAATATAAATAGCCGTGGAGGAATTCTATATTTAATTAATATTTTATTCTCTTTCACCCCCGAAAACTGTGGAAAGAAAAATAAAAAAATTAATATTACACAAACCAAGAGAAAAGAATAACATTCTTCAAAGAGCAATCCTTCTATTACATTCATAATTCCGTCCTAAACAAATAAAATAAATCATCTTATTTATTATCAAAAACAAATTCCACTATAAACAGTCCAATAAGCATGAGGATTGCAATAATTCGTGTTAGAGTAGATTCAATAGAACCTAGACGCTTAAAGTCACCATTAAAACGAATCCCTGTATATTGAGGAAATATTATTGCCCATAACAAGATTAAGGTCGCAAGTACCCAAGAATCAACATTTTTATTTATAAAATCTATTATTTCATCCACTAAATACAATAGTCTCTCCCTATATTAAATTTAATTTACCTCATTAGATTCAGATTATAATAGTCCATTATCCATCAGTAACCCCAACAAAGAAAATATTACAAATACCAAGAGGATACTTAAAATAATCCGAACTATACGTCTCACTATAGGCTTAGCCGGAGTAAAAGATTCTATACTATCATGATTTCCAATCAACTCAGGAATACAAATAAATGCAATTAAAAATCCTATAGCCTGAATTGAAGCTCTAACATCATAATTTGTATTATATAAATTCACTAAAGAATCAAAAAACTCCATTTATATACTGAATCTCCTTATAGTTTAGATAATACATAATAAATACAAACTTTAAATTATCGGTCTTTTTCTAATTTAACGATTATAGCCTTAGTATTTATATCTCGTATAATTTCAATTTCAATCTGATCATCTAGATCATAGCCTATAAAATGCCGCTTTTTTACTTCACGCCATGTTATATGTTCTTCTGAAAGTATATCCTTTACTGTTTCCAAAGTAATACCTTCATATGTATTTTTAAAAATATATATCTGTCCATTTCTACCTGTAGCAAAGTGCTCTTCACCTACTTTATACGCAGATATACCTACTAACTTTTGTTCATATACTGTTAGTTTTTGTATTTGCTCGGGCCTTTTAATATACGCATGTAAAGTAACAAGTCCCAATATGAAGAATCCCAACAAGATAAAACCAATATAAAATTTAACCGTAAAAGGCGCTCGATTCAATATAGATTTTACAGCGCTCCATACTTTCATAATGTCTCCTATAAGACCAGTAAATATTTAATCCACTTCTATATCTCAATTATATATTAAAGCAACTTATATCACCAACGGAATTTTTAATATTGTTATCTTTTATTTATTTTTATATTTAACCTAAATAAAGAATACTAAAGCTTGAGCTCGGTCATTTATATTATGGCAATACAAAAGCACCATCTAATAAGGAACCTCTTACGTATCGTATAGAATTCCCAATAGATGGTGCTTTTATTGTTCTAATTAAGTTGTTCTAATAAACATGTGCCACTCAATCTACAAGGTAGTATATTAAACTACTTTATATTCCGTCGTGCCGCTAAACTACCAGCGCTGCTAGCTAGTCCCGCTCGGTTGATATGTGGATTCCCATGTTTGTACGTTTTTGGCTTGCTACTTTTATCTTCTACCTTTGATTTCT
>CAUUEM010000133.1:0-3894 GCA_963544045.1 uncultured Gemella sp.
TTAAGTGATGCTCCATTATATCCAAGTCCTTCATTAAGTTGTTTTATAAATGGTATTAGTTTAAAACTTGTAACATCAAAAACACTTGTTGCACCAGGGAAATCCCCGAGGTTGCTAGGATCACCTGTGACTGCTAGAATATTGTTAATACCAAGTAGATCAAGACCCATTAGTCGAGATTGTAATCCAATAAGATTGTGATCGCGACAAGCTAGATGTAATAGAGTAGGCGTAGTTATATGTTCTTTCAATAAAACTGCAGCCGTTAAATTACAAATTCTAGTACTTGCTAATGAATTATCAGCTAAAGTAATAGCTTCAATATTCTTTTTATCAATAGTTTTAGCAGCTTCAATAAATTTCTCAATATTTAAATGCTTAGGTGGATCTAATTCTGCTATTATTGTAACTTGTTTTTTTACTTTATCAACTATAGTAGGTTTATTAGACGCTACACGAATAAGTTCTTCTTCAGCAGGTAGAGGAGTTATTGTTTTTCTTTTTACTGGTTTTAAACCTTTTATTCCTTTTTTTATAGCGCGAATATGCTCTGGTGTAGTTCCACAACACCCACCAATTAGTCTTACTCCTTCTTCTACTAATAGTTTTGCACTTTGTTCAAAGTAAGATGAATTTTTTCTAAAACGATATTCATTTCCATTAATAGTTTGAGTAAGTTGCATTAAACTAGCATTAGGATATGCTGATAAATAGCTTTGAGCAAATAAAGGAACTTGTTTAAAGCTCTTTATCATATGATAAGGTCCAAGATGGCAGTTTAAACCGACAATATCTGCACCTAAATTTACAAGAGCACTTAGTGCATCAGTTACTTTCTCCCCATTTTGAGTAATACCAGCTTCTAATAATGAAATATTAGTAATTATAGGTAAGTCAGTAAGTTTTCTTACTTCAGATAAAATAGTACGAATTTCTTCTTGATCATAATATGTTTCAAATAATAAGCCATCAATTTTTTCTGTAGATAAAAGGACCTTTACCTGATCCAGTGTTTCGTTAACTATAGCTTCTAAAGTTAGCTCACATTCACGAAGCCCTCTTATAGCTCCAATAGTACCTAGAACAAATGTTTTTTCTCCTGCAGCAGAACGTGCGATTTCAGCTGCGCGAATATTAATTTCTTCAAACTTATCTTCATATCCATAAGTTTTTAATTGACATTTTTTTGCAGCATACGTATTAGTCTGAATTATATCAGCTCCAGCTTCGATATAAGCTTTATGAATTTCTTCTACAGCACTAGGATTTGAAATATTGTTATATTCATGACAACTTTCTAATCCATTACTGTAGAGAGTTGTACCCATAGCCCCATCGGCTACGAGTACATTATTTTCTAATCTCTCTAGTAGGTTTCTCATGAATCTCCCTCCAATACTATTTTTTTAGTTCAGAGCGGATTTCTTTTGTTACCTCAACTAAAACTTCTAGTGCTTCGATTGTTTCTTTTTCTGCACGTGTTTTTAGACCACAGTCAGGGTTAATCCAGAATTGTTCTGTAGATAATTTTTGAAGTGGACGTAAGATATTAGTACGAACTTCTTCTTTTGTAGGTACACGAGGAGAGTGGATGTCATAAACTCCAAGACCAATACCTAGAGGATAGATTGCTGTCTCAAATGCAGAGATTAATTCTCCGTGACTTCTACTTGTTTCGATAGAAATAACGTCTGCATCTAATGCTCTAATAGAATCGATAATTTCATCGAAGTTAGAGTAACACATATGAGTGTGAATTTGTGTTTCATCATTTACTGATGAAGTAGCAAGACGGAATGCAAATACTGCTTCTTCAAGATATTTTTCTTTTTTACTATCTCTAAGTGGTAAACCTTCACGAAGTGCAGGTTCATCAACTTGGATAATTCCAATACCAGCTTTTTCAAGTAGTTCAATTTCATTTTTAAGAGCTATAGCAATTTGGTTAAAGATTTCTGCTTTAGGAATATCACTACGTTCAAATGACCAGTTTAGGATTGTTACTGGTCCAGTTAACATACCTTTAACAGGACGGTTAGTTAAGCTTTGAGCATAAGCAGTTTCTTTAACTGTAACAGCTTCAATATGTTTTACATCTCCGTAAATGATTGGTGGTTTAACCCCACGAGAACCATATGATTGAACCCAACCAAATTTAGTTGATGCAAATCCAGCGAAACGTTGACCAAAGAATTCAACCATGTCTGTACGTTCAAACTCACCATGTACTAATACATCAATGTCAAGGTCTTCTTGGATTTTAATCCAACGAGCGATTTCTTCTTCAATGAATTTTTCATAGTCTTCATTAGATAATTCACCTTTTTTCCATAACGCACGTTGAAGACGTACTTGTTTAGATTGAGGGAATGATCCAATTGTTGTAGTTGGTAATAATGGTAAGTTGAATTTTTTGTTTTGAACTTCACGACGTACTTTGTAATCAGAAGGGCGAGTAGAACGAACATTTTCACTTGATTCTAATTCTAGATTTCTGAAGTCAGCATTTTGTAATTTGTGGAAATCTTCAACATGTTTTTTATATGCATCAGATTCATTTCCATCTAATTTATCAGCTAATAAATTAAGTTCTACAAGTTTTTCATCAGCAAATGCTAATCCATTAAGAAGAGTTTCTTCAAGTTCAGTTTCATGTTTTGTTGTAACAGGAACATGTAATAGAGAACATGAAGGTTGAATTACTAACTCAGCAACATTTTGTTTGATTTCTTCTAGTAATTTTGAACTATCTTCAAAGTCGTTACTCCAAACATTACGTCCATCAACAACACCAGCAAATACTTCTTTATTTTTAAATAATCCAGCTTTAATATTAGCTAGGTTTTCTTCTCTACCATGAACGAAATCTAATCCGAATGCTACTGGTAAATCAGCAAGTTTTTCAGCTTCTACTAAAGCTTCAAAGTAAGTTTGGAAGATGAATTTAGCATTTACTTCATTATTGAAGTGATTATATACTTTATGAGCTAATTCCACATAATTTTTGCCTTCGTCAGTTACAAAGATTGGTTCATCTACTTGGATGTATGAAGCACCAGCTTCTACTAGTTCTTTAAATACTTGTGTGTATAGTGGAACTAATTTGTCTACAGCTTTTTCAAATTCTCCTTCTTCTAAGCCACTAGATAGAGCAACATAAGTTATAGGCCCAGTAATAACTGGTTTAGCTTTATCACCAACTATTTCACGTGCTTCTTTATATAAATCAAGTAGGCGAGTATTGTTTAACTTAGGTTCAACATTTTGCCACTCAGGTACGATGTAGTGGTAGTTAGTGTTAAACCATTTTTTAAGTGCAGAAGCTACATTGTCTTTATTACCACGAGCGATGTCAAAGAATAAATCTACGTCAACTTCTCTTCCTTCAAAACGTTCTGGAATAATGTTGAATTGAACTGATAAATCTAAAATGTGATCATATAGTGAGAAATCTCCTACAGGGATTAAATCTAATCCAGAGTCATATTGTTTTTGTAAGAAATCTCTTCTTAATTTTCCAGCTTCTTCAAATAACTCGTTTTGACGAACTGTACGAGCCCAGTATCCTTCAATTAATTTTTTCCATTCTCTCTTTTCCCCTAAACGTGGGTATCCTAAACTTGAAATTTTTGTCATTTTTTCTTTCCTCCTAAAATGTAGATATAAATTTCTTAATAATAAAATAAAAACGCCCTTAAACAACATAAAAAAATGTTGCGTAAGGACGTGCGTTTATACGTGGTACCACCTTAATTTATGATATCTTAAGTTAGATATCACCTCATTAGTAATTTTAACGCGTTTAATGCGTAATTATTTTACCGAATATTATTCAGCTCAATAATTAAAACTCAAAGACCATTTTCAAAAAAACTCATTAATCTCTTTTCAGCT
>CAUUEM010000134.1:0-3873 GCA_963544045.1 uncultured Gemella sp.
TTGAATTTTAACTACTTTTGTGGAGAAATAAGATATAAGAACACATTTACCCTCAGAGCAAGGTTAAAGATGATGGATTCACTAATACTGTGTTAGTAAAAAAAGTAAGTAATGCGGAAAAAACTGATAAATATCCATTAGGTTTAGATATTCAAACTAAAGAAAATAAGAGATTTTGGAAATTCTTAAAAGAGAAAAAATTAATTACTGAAGAAAAATATAATAGATTAGTAAGAACTGAAGAATTCTCTGATGAAGAGTTAAGTGGATTTATTGCTAGACAATTAGTAGAAACATCACAATCAGTAAAAGCTGTAGCTAGTGTACTAGGTGAATTAAATCCCGAAAGTGCAATTTGTTATTCTAAAGCAGAAAATGTCTCTGCATTTAGACAAAACTTTGGAAAAATAAAAGATGGAAATAGAAAATCAAAAAATACTGAACAACTAATTAAAGTACGTGAGATTAACGATTTTCACCACAGTAAAGATGCCTATTTAAATGTGGTTGTAGGTAATGTATTTGACGTTAGATTTACTAGAAATGCTTATAACTTTATTAAAGATAAAAAAGATGGTAGAAAATATTCATTAAATAATATGTTCTATACTGATGTTAGAAATTCTAATACAATAGCTTGGGAAATGGATAAAACAGTTCATCAAGTAGATAAAGTTATGAATAATAACAATATCTTAGTAACTAGAAGAATAGCAGAGAAAAAAGGGGAATTATATAATGCAACTAGACATAAAGCTAAAAAAGTTAAGAAAGCTAAAGGTGTAGGGTATGTACCATTTAAGTCATCAGATAATGTATTAAAAAATATATTAGAGTATGGTGGTTTCAATAGTATTAATATTGCTTATTTTTCAATAGTTAGATATTTATTGATCAATAAGAAAGGTGAAATAAATATAATAAAAATAATGCCTATTCCTATATATATTGAAAATAGTTTACAGAGCAAAGAGGATCTGTTTAATTATATAAAAAGACAGTTAGATGATATAGAAAATGGGAAAGTTAAAAATATAGAAATAATATATGAGAAGCTTAGAGAAAAAACTCTATTGAGATTAAATGATTTTAAATATATTTCAGGAGGTAAATCAGGAAGTAGAATTTACTGTGATAGTGCACTTCAAATATTATTACCAGAAGAATCTGAAAAATACATCAAAACAATTTTTAAATTTAAAAATTGGAAAAATGAAAATAAGAATGGTAACTTATGGGAGAATTTATCTAAAGAAGAAAATTATAAATTATATTCAAAACTATTAGAAAAACTGAACTCAGGAATATTTTTAAATAAGAAATCAAATAAATTTGTAGAGTTAAATGAAGAAACTACAAGAAATAAATTTAAACAATTAAAAGAAGAAGATCAAATTAAAGTATTAATAGAAATATTGAATTTATTAACATGCAAAAAACAACCTGGAAAAGATTTAGATTTAATAGGAATAACAGCATCAAGAGATTTACAGAATTTTGATTTGAGTAATTTAAATCAATTTTCAATAATAGAACAATCAGTAACAGGATTCTATGAAAAAGAAATAACAATAATAGGGGAGAAAGTGAATGACGTGGAGAACAGTAATAGTTAGGGAAAGAGCTAAACTAGATTACAGTCTAAATTTTATGACTGTAAGAAAAGAAGCGGAAACGAGAAAAATAAGTTTAAGTGAAATATATATGGTTATTGTAGAAAGTACAGCAGTATCTCTTACCGCTGTACTTCTCAATGAATTGGTAAAAAATAAAATTAAAGTAGTATTTTGTGATGAAAAGAGAACACCAAGTTCAGAGTTATTACCATATTATGGAAGTCATGATACTAGTTTAAAGTATAAATATCAACTAGATTGGA
Organism: uncultured Gemella sp.; assembly: GCA_963544045.1. GTDB lineage: Bacteria > Bacillota > Bacilli > Staphylococcales > Gemellaceae > Gemella. Next base: position 1,880 of record CAUUEM010000134.1, read on the forward strand.
CTGAAGAATGTAAGCAACGTATTTGGACTAGAATAGTATACGAAAAAATATATAATCAAATGCTGCTATTAAAGAAGTTAAACAAAGATGAATATAAACTTCTAGAACAATATTTAAATGAAATAGAGTGGAATGATAATAGTAATAGAGAAGGTCATGCTGCAAAAGTATACTTTAATGCTTTATTTGGTTTAGATTTTAGTAGAAATAAGGAGTGCTTTGTTAATGCTGCATTAGATTATGGATATTCAATAATATTATCTGCATTTAATAGGGAGATAGTATCTTGTGGATACTTTACACAACTTGGTCTTTGTCACAAAAATCCATTCAATAAATTCAATCTTGCTAGCGATTTTATGGAACCTTTCAGAATATTAGTAGATGAAGAAGTATATAGCCTAGAACAATCTGAATTCTCAAAAGAACATAAAAATATCTTAATAAATATTCTAAATAAGACTGTAACTATTGATGACAAACAACAAATAGTTGCTAATGCAATAAAAATATATTGTCGTAGTTTATTTACTGGATTAAAAGAAGAAGATTTAGAATATATAAAAATGTATAAGTATGAGCTATAGGTTTATGAGAGTATTAGTTATGTTTGATTTGCCTACAGAATCATCTATTCAACGAAGGAACTATAGAAAATTTAGAAAATCATTAATAAAAAATGGATTTATTATGATGCAAGAATCTGTTTATGTAAAACTAGCTATGAATCAAGGAAGTGCTGATTTAATAGTAAAGAGTATTAGAAAACTTTGTCCAGAAGAAGGAATAGTACAACTATTACAAATAACAGAGAAACAATTTTCTAAAATGGAGTTTCTAGTAGGTGAAAGCCAAACAGAGTATGTGGATTCAGATGAAAGGTTTATAGAAATATGAAGATAATTAATAATAATTGGCAAAGACAAATAGTATTGGAAGATAATTTAATACATACAATAGTTTTTGAAAATAAAAAGTACTATAGAGAAAATATACTGGAATTAATTAGGCAGCACAAAGGTTATGAAGGTAATTTTATTTTATCAAATAATAATAAAGAAGTATCTTTTGATAAAAACAGTTATTTCATAAGTGATTTATTTAATATTGATATTAACAATAAGAAAATTATAACTAAAATATATGGAGAATTATTAAAAATTGTAACTGATGATATTGCAGAATACAATAAGATAACATCACATATAAGGGAATATTTTGAATCCTTAGTTTTCAATAATAATCTAGATATAGAATACAATGATGAAATTGAGATAAATTCACTGTTAAAATTAGGTGATTTTAAAATGCAATTTGAAGAGTGTAATTATTTAGAGAAATTAATAAAATTTTTAAAAGTATTAGTTGAATTATGTAATATAAAAGTAATATTTATAGTAGGGCTTTATAGAGTATTTTCAGTTGAAGAAGTAGAAAAAATATATAAAGAAGTATGTTTAAATAAAATAAATATTATAAATATTGAAAGCGAACAACAAAATATAAAGGAAAGTGATTGTTATAACGAATTAGTATATATATTTGATCAGGATAATTGTGAAATATAGTATTGATTTTTTATAAAAATACTTGTATAATATAGGTAGATTCAAAATTTACATTCAAGTTCAAATAAAGATTTTATCTACATTGCCTTCGGGCTTGGATCGGTGTCGATCCATTTTTTTATATCTAAATTCAGAATTTATACTCTTAAATTTCATTTTGAGGTTTGAGAGATATGTAAATTTTGAATTCTACAAAACTGAAAAACCAGCGTGAAATCCTACTTCATGTTTGAGAGATATGTAAATTTTGAATTCTACAAAACCATTGACTACTCCTAACAACGTCATTATCGTTTGAGAGATATGTAAATTTTGAATTCTACAAAACTTGTGTTTTGTACATTAGTTAGTGAAGCAGTTTGAGAGATATGTAAATTTTGAATTCTACAAAACACGGTTAATTTGCCGTTAGATATTCATTTGTTT
>CAUUEM010000135.1:0-3856 GCA_963544045.1 uncultured Gemella sp.
AATCCATCAACATCTTTTTCTACAGATACTGCATTTAATACTTTTTCTGCATCTATATGTTTAGGTAAAGGTAATTGCACCAAAACACCATGGACATTTTTATCATTATTTAACTTTTCAATTTCTTCTAATAATTGCTCTGTAGTAATAAATTCATCTAGTTCTATCTTTACAGAATTAATATTATTTTCTATACACGCCTTATGTTTTGAATTAACATAACTTCTTGACGCTTTATTATCACCTACTAAAACTACAGCCAAAGTTGGTGTTATCCCTTTTTCACGTAATTGAGATGCTTCGTTTTTAATCTCCTCACGTAATTTTTTAGCTAATTGTGTCCCACTTATTATCCCCATTTATTTCTTTGCTCCTAATTTTATCTTTGCTTTAGATTTATTCTCAGTTCCATTAAGTAATCTTTTAATATTAGATTTATGCATATATATTACAAAAATACACATTACAATCATAATCCATTTATCTATACCTGATTCGAAAATTGATAAATAAACTATTGATGTTAAGCATATTAAGATACTACCTAGTGAGACATAACCTGTTATAAACAAGGTACTGAAAAAGATAGCTACTAGTATTAGACTCAAAGTAGGATATAAAAATATAAATACCCCTGAACCAGTAGCTACAGCTTTCCCACCTTTAAAGTTTGCAAAAATAGGATAAACATGTCCTATCATAGCAAATGCTCCAAAAATCGAAAGATACTCAACTCTTCCTAAAACTAGCGAAGGTAACATTGTTGCTATTATTCCTTTTGATATATCCAATACAAATACAATTACACCTGCTTTTTTACCAAGACATCTAAAAGTATTAGTTGTTCCAAGGTTTCCACTCCCCATAGTTCGGATATCAGTATTATAAAATATCTTCCCTACTAATAATGCAGGAGAAATAGATCCTATGAGGTACGCTATTACAATAAACAATATAATTTGCATAACCATTTTTTTGTCCTACCTTATGATTGCTCCGTACTCATCAAGTGCTTTAAGTACTTTTTCATGAACCTTAGTTACCTCTTCATCAGTTAAAGTTTTTTGTTTATCACTATATGTAATTGTTAGTGCAATAGATTTTTTCCCAACTAATAGCTCAGGTCCAACATATAGGTCAAACAACTCAATTTTAGTAATAAGCTTACTATTTATACTTTCAATCACATCATAAATATTTTGATATTCATCTTTTAAATCAACTAACATAGCTATGTCTCGTGTGATTTCTGGATATTTAGTAACTTCTTCATATTTAGGTTTAACTTTTGATTCAGAGATAACTTCGTCTAAGTTTATTTCAAATACATAAGTCTCATTTAAATCTTTATCTGATGCAACTACTGGATGAACTTCTCCAATAAATCCAATAAGTTTTTCCCCTAAATAAACTTCTGCTGTTCTTCCTGGGTGCATACCATCAATTTTGGCTTTTTTATATGAAACTTTTTCATCTAATCCAAGTCTTTCAAATATGACTTCTAAATAACCTTTTGCAGTATAAAAATCAATAACACTACTTTCATTTAACCATTTAGTACTGTTTTCTTCACCTGTTAATGCTCCACTTAGGTAAAGCGTTTCTTTTGGTTGAATATTATCATCACCACTACCAAAGAATACTCGTCCAATTTCTAATAGTTTTAAATCTTTTTGTTTTCTAGCTACATTGTATTGTACTGTATTTAATAATCCTGGAATTAAACTCTGACGTAGTGTTGAGTGTGTTTCAGTCATTGGCATCATTAATCTTACTTTATGATGATTATCAAGTGTATATTGAGTTGATTCCTCATCTGAAACTAATGAATAGTTTATTGTGTCGTTAAATCCTAACCCAACATATACTTTTCTTAAATCACGAATAGAACGTTGAGAATATGTTAAACCACCTTTTGTAGTTTTAGAGAATTTTGGTAAAGTTGAAGCAAGATTATCATAACCATAGATACGAATTACTTCTTCAACTAAATCTTGTTTAATTGATATATCAGGTCGACGTGTAGGAATTTTAACAGTTAATTCTTCACCGTCTACTTCCACTGAAAAACTTAAACTTTCTAGAATAGAAGTTATTTCTTCAGTTGATAAGGTAATACCTAAGTAGTTGTTAATAAAACTTGTACTAATAACTACTTCTTTTTCCTCTTCTTTATTTACAACACCTACTGATGCCTCGACAGTAGCATTAGGACATAATTCTAATATTAATTCCACAGCTCTTTGTATGGCTGCTTTTTGCATATTAGGATCAATACCTTTTTCGAATCTTGAAGAAGAATCACTTCTTAATCCGTGAGTAGCTGATGTGCGACGTACACTAACAGGGTTGAAATAAGCTGATTCTAAAATAATATTTTTAGTATTATTACTTACTTCTGTATTTTTTCCACCCATTACTCCACCTAATGCAATTGGTTTTGTTCCATCAGTAATTACTAAATCACTTTCTTGAAGTTTTCTTTCTTCTCCATCTAGGGTTTCTAATACTTCCCCTTCTTTTGCATTTCTTACTACAATACTATTTCCAACTAAGTCTTTATCAAATGCATGCATTGGTTGACCAAATTCAAGCAGTACAAAATTCGTAATATCAACAATATTATTAATTGGACGAATACCTGAATTCATTAAACGTGTTTGAAGCCATAATGGAGAATTTTTAACTTCAATATTTTTAACTACTTGCCCTAAATAGTTTTTACATGAATCACTTTCAACAACTACTTTTAGTTCAGTATCAGAATAATTTTCTTCAACTTCACTATCAGCAAAAGTAACTTTTTGATTATATAGAGCACCTAATTCATAGGCTAAACCTCTCATACTTAAAGCATCTGCTCTATTTGGAGTTATAGATAGATCTAGTATATAATCATTTAAACCTAATACTTCTACTGCATCTGCTCCAAGTTTTTGTTCACTTTCGAAGACATAGATTCCATCTTGATAGTTTTTAGGAACTACACTTTGATTTAACCCTAGTTCTTTTAGTGAACAAATCATACCTTGTGATTCTACTCCACGTAGCTTAGCTTTCTTAATTTTAATTCCAGGTAATGTAGCTCCAACTTTTGCTACTATTACATATTGACCAGCATCAACATTAGGAGCTCCACATACTATTTGTAAATTATCTTCTTCTCCAACATTAACAGTACATACATTTAGTTTCTCAGCATCAGGGTGTTTTTCTTTAGTTTCAACATAACCTACTACCACATTAGAAATATTATCTGCTAAATATTCCACACCTTCAACTTCTATTCCACCACGAGTAATTTTCTCTGCTAAATCAGTAGCATTATCCTCTAAATTTGTATATTGTTTTAACCAATTATAACTTACTAACATTGTTACCTCCTATTAATCGTTTCTATCACTATTAAATTGTTGCAAGAATCTAACATCATTTGTATAGAAACTTCTTATATCGCTAATACCATATTTTAGCATCGCTACACGTTCTGGTCCCATTCCAAATGCAAATCCACTATATACTTCAGGATCAAAACCTGCCATTTTTAGTACATTAGGGTGAACCATCCCTGCACCTAAAATTTCTAACCATTTAATATTTTCTTCGTCATCTTCATTTCCCCAAGAAACATCAACCTCTACTGATGGTTCAGTAAATGGGAAGAAACTTGGACGAAGACGAATTTTTTTATTTTCTCCAAATACAGCTTTAATAAAGTGCTCCAATGTCCCTTTTAAATCACTGAAAGTAATATTTTTATCAATAACTAATCCCTCAATTTGTGTAAATTGATGAGAGTGAGTTGCATCATCATTATCTCTACGGAATACTTTACCAGGACAAATTATTTTTACTG
>CAUUEM010000136.1:0-3839 GCA_963544045.1 uncultured Gemella sp.
TTTTATCCAAATCCATATAAGAAGAATGTTGTCCATGAGCAAGTTATCAATTCAATATTTGAAGCATCTGGTGATTCGGTTATCATTTTATCTCAACTTTCAAAGATTGATAAAACTAAAGTAAAAAGAGCTATAAAATCTAGTGATCAAATATTTGATTACGGACGTTTACGTGACATTGATAAACAGTGGGTTGATTTATTAATTGGAAATTAAGTGATGAGAAAATTCAAATATATTTTTGATATAAGAGTGATGATAGGGATTGTAGCCATATTAAGTTTTAGTTTATATATATTCTCTGGAGCTACACTAAATTTTTATCAAAACCCCAGTAAGGAAATCGTTACGATTGGTAACTATGAATTTAGTCGATATCCAATAGTTGAGTTAGAGGATAGGAGTAAGAATATAACACTTGAAGTGAGCGTTTATGCCAAATTATTGGAGGGTAAAACACTTTATGTATTAGGGGAACGTGCTGTTTATATTATCGATATAGAGTCAAATAAGATACGCATGATTTATAATGAGGCCCCTTTGTTTGAACAGTACATAAGTAATGCGCAATTAATGTTGCTATATGGTAATAATATAGAGACTGTTAATACTTTATCAGATAAAGATAAGTATTATATAGACAAATTAATTACACCAAAGGTCTATTCGTCGTTAAGTTATGATAAAGGCTATAAGCAGTGGCTTGATAGAATAGTAGATTTATTAAATCATTATTATTTAGATGAAGATTAAAAAGTATGAGACAGTTTTTAGTTGATGAATTCAGAAAGTTTAAGATTGAAGTAGTAGAGTTAATTCAATATGTAAGTAAATTTAAAACACTTACGATGAATATACAAACTTATCTTTCAATAGCTCTACTAGTTTTTTTGGGGATAGATACTAATGTATTTATACTATCTCTTATTCCGGGGATAACGTATACACAATATGATTACAATATGATATCTTATGTTGGTGCTATTCTTTATACTCTTTATATATTTAGTATAAATTACATGCGATTGAATTATTATAAAAAAGATTCTTTTAATTGGCTTAATGTCGTTACAATGATTTTATTAATAATGGTTTTGCTACTGGGGAATAGTATTACTATTTCTAGTTCTAATTTTAGGTTTAGTGGCACTACTGACTATATATTTGGAAATGAGGTACTATGGAGCGTAGATACACCTGAATTGTTCTTTCCTTTTTTGTTCGGGACTCTTCTACTTTTTACATTTGGAATTGACAAATTATGGTCTAACCATAATGTTATTGAAACTAATGGGATTATTTTTGATAATAAAGTTATTGATGTATGGTGGGGAAACAGAAATGATTTAACCGATGGACAGATTAAGACTTTAAAGTTGTATTATAGCCGTCAAGATAACTATCCTTTCTGGGTTGATATTTATAAAAGTATTTTAATTGATAGTTTATGGTTTTATGGACGTAGTACTGTTCGTCAGTGGGGTATGTTTAATGTATTTTTAGCTTTTATTATGTATAACTTTGTTGTAACTTATACGATTGAGCCATCCATTTTAAGATATGCGTTATACATTTATCTTACATATACTGTAATTACTATGGTGTGTAGACGATTGATAGATAGCAATAGTAGTGTTTTCTGGCTTTTATGTTTGTTTGTGCCTTTAATTAATATATACGTACTATACTTGTTATATAATAAAACTTCGGCAGTATATGATCAGGAAAGTAACTCAATCTTTTATTATCCTTTATAACTAAAAGAGGGGTTGGGATGGAATCTGATAAACTTATATTTCATCTGCCCCCCTTTTCACGTTAATTAAGCAAATGGTTTGAAAATGGCAAGCGTAATAATTTTAATATCAGTATTTATATGGTGATTGGTAGAGAGCATATTCGACGAGATAAATTATGGAGGAATAAACATCAATGAGTGACTCAGATGCTTCTTTATATGATGAAGTTATTGAAGGTTTGAGGTGTAACAGGAGTTAGAAATATATTATAATGATTCCACATATGGGATTGTTACTTATAGGGCGTTATGGCAACTCTGGAAAGATGAGAATCTTTTAGCAGAATGTAATGATTTTTTACCATTATTAGAAAATCTGTTAATAAATGGGAGGAGTTTAAAAGATATTATAGAGCAGAGAGAGTGTGGATTACTTTTAATGTAAGAAGGCCTGAATTATAATCTAATGAAACTATAGAAGGAATGTAGATGATAGAATTAGAACCTATTAAGCAGATAAAAAGTCCAAGTTCAGAAAATGTTATAATTTTTGCTTTGCGATGTGTAAATTATATGATTATAAATGATAAACTTAACGGTTTAATTGTTTTGGACCTAGAGTGGAGAGAAGTTAATAGAATTTATATAGGCGAACAATTATTACTTATTGAAGCAATTTACACAGATATGGTGAGAAATAAAATTGTATTTAAATTAGAGTCGTCTTTATGCTTTGTAGATATTGATGCCCATTTTGTTAAGTTAATACCTATTCCAAAAAATATTAAGGAATTCTATTTTTATCAGTTATATAAATTTAGTGATGACATAATTTTAATGCGTACCAACAAAGGCATAGTATCTTTGTCATTGATTGATTATTCTGTTCGTATTATAGATGAAATAGCAGACTATGATGAAAAATTTGCATATTTTGTTTATGAAAGTGAAATAAAAGAGTCATTTCCTCATAATGAAAAATTAGTGTGTTTGGATACAAATAATATTACGATATTAGATGATCTTAAAAAGATTTTGATTCAAAACCCTATTTCTGTTCCGTATTTTGACGTATTTGTGACTGATAAATATGGTTTAGCTGTTGCAGAGAATCAATTACAGATTTTTAATCTCAATGGAGATATAAAAAGCAAGATATTATCATATAAAAGACCATGGTATGGTGGGCGAGCTGATATAGTTGAAAAAGATGATGGACTTCATTTATATGTTATAAGCCGTAATGATTTGGAAGAATTAACAAGTCTTTCAGAATATGTAATTCCATTTGATAAGACGCCTAATCATGTAATTCTATTATAAGATTTATATTTAGAAGGTCGTTGCTAGAAATATTGGTTCTTTTGTATTTGTTGCGGTAAATGAGAGTGTGCTAAAGATAAAATTAAATCTGATTAAAAAAAGGATATAGATAGGTAATGCTTCAGGACTTAATTATAATAATAGGAATAATATTTTTTGTATATAAATTAATTACTCATGAAGGTAAGCTTTCATTAGCCAGAATTGTGGCAATGTTAGGTATGTCTATATGGCTTGGGTTAGGTTTACTTCATGAAGTCGTTTCGATATTTGTATTATTCTTTTGGTCTTCAGTTGTTATGGGGATTTCTTTGATTGGAATATATTATATACCTAGTAGTGAAAATTATGATGCAGTTGAAACAAAAAAGGACGCTATAGTCTAATTTTCAGTAGTATATACTGAAGGATTTAGAACTATAGCGTCCTTTTATTTTCCGTTCATTTGAGGTATGAGAGGATGTTATAGATATGTCAAAGAGATGTGAGAGATTTTATTTCATGCGAACTGCTTCAGCAAATTCGTCTTCGGTCATGAGTTTTTCTTCCAAGATGATTTCTTTGATAGAGCAACCGCGTTTGTACGCTTCTTTTACGACCTTAGCAGTCTTATCGTAGCCGATGTATGGTGTTAAGGATGTAGCAATCATAAGGGATTGTTCTACGAAGAATTTAAGTTTTTCCGGTACGAATTCTACGCCGTCGATGCAGTGTGTTGTGAAGGAATTCATCGCATCTGCGAGGAGGCGACAGCTTTCAACAAAATCATAGATCATGA
>CAUUEM010000137.1:0-3830 GCA_963544045.1 uncultured Gemella sp.
AATAAAGAAGAAAAAGTAGAAGAATTAGTACTTAAAGCTTATATGAAAGGAAAAGTAGTTGATATAACAGAAGTTCCGGATCCAGTATTCGCTCAAAAAATGATGGGAGATGGATTTGCAATTATTCCTGAAGAAGGAAAACTTGTTTCTCCAGTAGAAGGCGAAATCATTCAAGTATTTCCAACTAAACACGCATTTGGAATTAAATCAGGTGATATAGAATTACTTATCCACGTAGGATTAGAAACTGTAGCAATGAAGGGTGAAGGTTTCGATGTTAAAGTATCGGCTGGGGATAAAATAGAAGTGGGTCAGACATTACTAACTTATGATTTAGAATTAGTAAAAGAAAAAGCTAAAGATATTATCACTCCTTGTGTTGTTACAAATATGGATACAATAGAAAGTATCAATGTATTAAAACTAGATGAAACAGTAGAGTTTTCAGAAGAAGTAGCAAATTTAAAACTTAAATAGACTTTTGTCTATTTAAGTTTTAAATATTGGTATGAAATTATGAATGATAAAAAATTTTGGAAGATAATATATCTTTATATAACAAAATATAGATACAGTATCTTGTACTATAGACCTGAAAAAAAAGATGTATGGCTTATTAATGAAGACAATGAAATAATAAGATTTATCTATAGTGAGTATTTTAGATCAACAGAAATAGATGGTATTATATCAAATATTATTAGAAATGAAGCGAGACTAAAAAAAATGTTTAAACTTAATAGTTTAAAAATTAAAGTTTTATGCGTTTCTCCAGAATATGACGATATAATGTTGGATTATAAAAAATATAGAATATCTAGTAAATTATTTATAGAAAGACTACTGTATAATGATAAAAATAAAAAGATATTTATTCAAGAAAAAGATTTGAAGTTTATTGATGAGACTCCTGATATTGAGAGGTATAAGAATAGAGTTATTGAATTATATAAAAGAAATATGGTTAATAAAAGTTTATTTAATTTAAAATATAATATTTTAACTGGAATTTATTTACTTTTGTTTATATTACACTATTTTTTATTTTATATATATGATGGAAAAAATTCATTTTATAAATACTTCGAATATAGGTATCAAAATATTATAAGTGGACAATTTTATAGAATGTTTACTAGTGCATTTGTAGCAGATGATATTAAAAGTTTAGGATTAATTGTTCTCATAACAGTGGCTTGCTCAGTACTATTGAACAAATCGCTAAAATTATTAAACTCTGTTATTGTTATACTGACGATTTCTTTTATAGTAAATTTACTATTAATAGCTGGACTTTCAGCTGATGTTAATATTGCAGTAATCTCTTATTTTGGTACATTAGGAGCATTGTTTATTGATCAATTAAGTAGCAAAAATGATAATAAAAAAGTTATGTATATAAGTGCCATTTCTATAATTTATATAGCTTGTATGGTTGCATTATTCAACATATCATTGATATTTGAACTAGTAGCATTTATAATAGGAGTGTTTGTGCAGATAGCATTGATGAAAAAACGAAATGGTTATATTATTTTATCAAGTAGCTTGACTATCGTTATCTTAGGATTGGTATTAAATATAACAGGAATTAACACAAAAAATGCGATAAATAATTATAGATTAGGAAAGATAGAAAAAAGATTACAAAATACATATTCTGATGAACAAATCTTAGAGTTAGAAAAAGAAATAGACTCGAAAAATAGATCAGCATTGACATATTACGAATTAGGTATGATAAAAGTTACACAGTCATCTATTCAAGATGCAAAAAAGATATTTATTGAGGGAAAAGAGTTTGATAACAGTTTTGCACCATTTTATTACAATTTAGGTCTAATTGAACGACAAGGTGGGAACTATAGTAGTGCTAAAGAGTATGCACAGAAGGCTTATGAACTAAATAAAATAGATAAATATAAAAACTTAGTGGATGAACTAAGTAAATATTAAGGGTGAAGAACATGTTAACTTTTTATGATTTACAGCAGTTTTTAAAATCTTTTGGTATAATAATATACATGAAAGATAGAAAACATACGTTAAGTATGGTAGAATATGAAGTAAGAGAATTAAGACGACTAGAATTAATTTCAAAAGAAGAGTTTTTAAGAGCTATGGCAATTATAAAACATGAAACTAATTTGGAACTAGCAGAAGGGTAGGAGATAAGAATGGAAAACAGTCTTATATTTATAAAGGTTCGAAAAAGAATTGAAGAAGATGTTACGAAAATTGAAGAAATGATTTCAGCATGTTTATCAGTAAAAGGTGATAAAAAATGTCCATTATATCAAGATGTTATTGATACTCAAATATATGGTTTATCTAAGGAAATAAATTTAGCGGTGGAGATTGGATGTATAACTGACAAAACTGGGAAAAAAATTCTTGCAGATTTAGAAGAGAAAGCAAGCCTAATTTATTCTACAGATTTACAGAGTAAAGCGAATTAGTAATGGTATATAGAAAAGCATTAAAGTTAGTAAAACATGAAAAAAGACATACCAAGTTAGATATTCCTAATGCACTAGCATTGTTAGTGCTTTTAACATTAAGTTGTATTATGGTATATAGTGCCAGTATGATTGGGAATAAGTATGGGATTTTCACATCTTCAGTTCCGGTAGAACCTACATATTTTCTGAAACGACAAGCGATATGGGCTGTCTTATCATTTATAACATTTATAATTTTTTCTGTTGCAATTCCATTTGAAGTTTTTAGAGATAAAAATATATTAAGATATGGATTCTTTGCAATGGTTGCATTATTAATTGTTCCATTTGCATCTTCATCAATAAATGGTGCCAGATCATGGATTAGGTTTGGAGCATTAAGTTTCCAACCGTCAACATTGGCTCAATTATTTATTATAATATACATGGCTTTTATATTAGAAACAAGAAGAGAAAAACTTCGACAAGTTTGTACAAGTAATGAATTAATAAATATTTTTTGGATTCCATTATTCTTAATAGCGATTATATTCTTCCAAAATGATACGGGAATGATGTTAATTACATTATCTGTTGTCGGAATTATGACATTATGTTCAAATATGCATTTTAAAAATATAAAAAGATTGTTAACATTGGCTGTAATGGCAATTATCATAGTAGTTGTATTCCTTTTTTTAAGAAGTGCATTTTCAAGCGGTACTTCATATAGAACAAATCGACTAAAAGTATTCTTAAATCCATTTTCAGAAGATCTTAGTGCAGCAGCTGACCAAGTAATTAACTCATATATTGCATTTGGTAATGGAGGATTCTTCGGAAGAGGATTAGGAAACTCGATACAAAAACTAGGATACTTACCAGAGGCGCATACAGACTTTATCTTAGCTATTATAGCCGAGGAGTTAGGGCTTTTAGGAGTATTATTCGTTATAGGTCTACTAACAACACTTATATGCAGAGTTATTATTGCCGGAACAAAATCTCGTAATACATTTTCTGCAATGTATTGTATAGGTTTTGCTAGTTTATTAGTTGTCCAATCAGTAGTTAATATTGGTGGAGTAACAGCATCTATACCGATGACAGGTGTACCTTTACCATTTGTAAGTAATGGTGGTAGTTCTATGTTAATATTAAGCATAGGACTTGGTATAGCAACCAATGTATTAGCGCATGTGAAATATATTAGAGGAAATAAATAAACTAAAGAAGAGAGACATTTTTCATTATTGAAAAAGTGTCTCTTTTTTGTTAAATAGAAAAATAAAGAAAATACAACAGTAAACTTGCCAAGTTTAACTATTCAAGCTATAATATTAAAGGTAACTTTTAAAGGAGATTATAAATGAAATTAGAAGAATTTGA
>CAUUEM010000138.1:0-3817 GCA_963544045.1 uncultured Gemella sp.
AACAAAGGGTTATACCCACAGAGAAAACCACCCCTTTTCAGGGGTGGTCATTATTAATTTATGGCTTTAGCATCTTTTCCTTTGTAGAAAATAGCGTATAGAATGGCTACTGCTACAGTTAGTACTGCACAAAGTACATAAATACCACTGTATGATAAGAATGAATGAACAGTACCTAATGCATAAGGCCCAAAACCAAGACCTAAGTCTAATCCAATAAAGTAAGTAGAAAGTGCAATACTTACTTTAGAAGATTCAACAAGTTTTAAGCATACAGCTTGTCCATTTGACATAAATGTTCCGTAACCAAGGCCAATTAATGCACCAGATAATAATAGCATAAAGCTAGTAGTAGTATAACTTAGTGTTAATAATCCAATTGCAAGGAAAATAAAACTTGGATACATAACGGCATTTTCCCCTTTGGCATCAAAGATTTGTCCAGCAAATGGTCTTGTTAAAGTTATGATTAAGGCATATACTACAAAGAAGAATGCTCCTGCAGTAGAAAGACCTAGGTTGTCAGCATATATTGATAAGAACCCAAGTACACTTGAGTAAGATAGACCAATAAGAAATGCTACAATAGAAATAAATAATACTTTATATTCTATAAAAGTATTTAGTGACCAGCTATTAAGTAATTTTTTGTGATCATCAGTTAGTTCAATATTTTGAACAGGGAATAAATAACAAGCTACAGTTACCAATACAGATAAAACAATTGCAAGAATGATTACTGATTTAAAACCAACAATTGGTAATAATAATATCCCAATAAAAGGACCTATTGCAGCTGCTAAACTTGTGCTTAGACCATAGTAGTTAATTCCTTCACCGTTTCGTGATTTTGGAATATATGCTGTTACAATAGCGTTAGCTGCTGTAGAAATAGTACCGTATGCAAATCCATTAAGGAATCTAACAGTATCTAAAATAATAATATTAGTTGAAATAAGGTAAGCAATTGTAGTTACTAAATAAATAATAGCACCAAATCGTAACATTTGTTTACGCCCGATTAGTTCCAATTTTTTACCGATATAAAGACGGGCGATTAGTGTACCAATAATATAAATACCTGCTGCAAATCCGGCTTGAGCTGGACTAGCTCCAAGTTCAGATGTTGCGAATTTAGCGGTAATTACTACGAAACAGTAATATATTAAAAATACAATAAAGTTAATCGTTGTTATTGTTATAAAGCCTGTGTTGAATAATTTTTCTTTTTGAATATTTATCTGACTATCCATTAAAGTTCTCCTAATTAAAATATAGTTTAAAAATCACATAACATCTATAATACTCCTATGAAAATAGTTTTGCAATAGGGTGATTTTTTCAAAAATGATAGATATTAAATTTTATTCACATTATTTAGATTAAAAAATGACACTAATTATAAAACTTGATAAATCAATGATTTTGCTCTAGTTTTAGATGAGGAATATACCTTATACGCCAAGTTATGTAAATGAAAACGAATTATTTTCAATAGTATTAATATAGTAACAAGAGCATATTTAAGAAAGTATATTGTTCAAAAAATTCATATAAAATCTAATTAATATATTTTTAAAAAAAAATTTATAAAAAAAATAATATAAATTACATAAATAGATAAAAACAAGATATTTAAATAAAGTGATTTAGAATTTTCAGAATTTTTTTAATTAAATTCAATAAATATATTGACAATAAAAAAAACAGTTGTTATAATGTAGTCAAGAATTAAAAGTAAGGAGAAAAAAGATTTATGAAACTGTATCGTGTTGACATATTACAACTAAATATTCGTTGGCAAAGCCACTAGATACAGAGTCGATCTTGTTTCTTTATTATAAAGCATAGATACGGCTCTCAGCGAGAAGTTAGTATCTATGTGGATTATTTGTGATGATATAATTAAGACCACATAGAGTTATCTAGGTGGTTTTTTGTTTTATATTTTATAGGATGTAAAGACCACTAGATAGTAACTAGTGGTCTTTTTATATGGATACGCTTCTTAAAAATATAAAATTTTATTATTAACAAAAAAGGAGATAGGAAAATGAAATTAAATAAAATTTTTATAGCATTCGCATTATTATTAGTATGTGTTTTAGGTTATGGAGTATATTCAAGCAATAAAGGAGAAGATACTAATAAAACACAAAATAAAGAGGTAAAAGTAGGAGTTCTTCAATTATTAAGTCACCCGGCATTAGATCAGATTTATAAAGGTTTAGAGGATGGACTTGCTAAAGAAGGATATAAAGTAGGAGAAAACTTAAAAATAGATCTTCAAAATGCTCAAGGTGACCAAAGTAACCTAGCGAGTATGGGGCAAAAGTTAGTTACTGATAACAATGATATATTGGTAGGTATAACAACACCAGCAACTTTATCATTATCAAATGCAACAAAAGATAAACCTATTATAATGGCAGGTATTACTTATCCAGTTGAAGCAGGACTTATAAAATCAGAAGATAAACCGGGAAATAATATTACTGGTGTAAGTGATAGAACTCCAATAAAACAACAATTAGAAATTATGAAAAAAGTATTACCTAAAATGAAAAAAGTTGGTATCTTATATACAGCAAGTGAAGATAATTCAGTAAAACAAGCACAAGAAGCTGAAAAACTAGCTAAAGAATTGGGATTAGAAGTTAAAGTATCAAGTATTGCAAATACGAATGATATTCAACAAGTTACAGAAAGTCTTGCTTCAGAAACAGATGCAATTTTTGTGCCAATTGACAATACAATAGCAAGTGCAATGTCAACAGTTGTAAAAGTTACTGATGCTAAAAAAATTCCAGTGTTTCCTTCAGCAGATACAATGGTAGTAGATGGTGGAGTATTAGGAATTGGTGTTGACCAATATCAAATAGGTGTTGAAACAGCAAAAGTAGTAGCAAAAGTATTAAAAGGTGAAGATACTAAAAATATGCCAATAGTACTTGCTAATGAAGGTGTTATCTACTTAAATGAAGCTAAAGCAAAACAATTAGGAATAGAAATTCCAAATGATATTAAAGAAAAAGCAAAAGTTGTAGATAAAAAGTAGTTAATTTGTTATGATATTTGGAGAGAAAATTTTTTTCAAAAAAATTTCTCTCCAAAATAATTTGATATTAAAAAATAATATCATAAAATTTTTTAAATAAGTATTAAAGAGGTAGAGGATGGATTTAATTATTTCAGCGATTTCTCAAGGTATGCTTTGGGGAATATTGTCGCTTGGATTATTTATAAGTTTTAGAGTTTTAAATATAGCTGATATGACAACTGAAGGAGCATATCCTTTAGGAGCAGCAGTTTGTGTTATTTGTATTCATAATGGTATTAATCCAATAATAGCTACGTTGATTTCAATATTAGCAGGTATGATTGCAGGATTAGTAACAGGTTTTTTAATTACAGTGTGTAAAATACCAAGTTTATTAGCAGGAATTTTGACGATGACTGCATTACTTTCTGTGAATCTAAGAATAATGGGTAGACCAAATTTAAGTTTAATAAATAAAGAGACGATTTTTAGTAAATTACAGAATTTACACCTGCCAACTCATTATGATACTGTTCTTGTAGGATTTATACTATCATGTCTAATAATAGGAGCAATGTCATTATTTTTTGCAACAGAATTGGGACAAAGTTTAATAGCTACAGGTGATAATGAAAAAATGGCAACAGCATTAGGAATATCTACAAAAACTATGACTATTTTAGGGCTTATGCTTGCGAATGGAATTATTTCTCTAGCTGGAGCAATTCTTGCACAGAACAATGGATATTCTGATGTAAATAGTGGTATTGGAGTTAT
>CAUUEM010000139.1:0-3813 GCA_963544045.1 uncultured Gemella sp.
TTCCAGTTGAAAGAAAAGTAATTTCTGCTTATCAAATCGATAAAGATGGAACTAACAAACAAAACATTGAAAACTTCTCAAATGTTAAAGAAAATAATGTTAACTATGTAGTAATTGAAGCTAAACACTTTAGTTTATATGGATTTGAGTACGAAAATACTTCTGCTCAACCTGTTAAACCACAACCTAGTACTAATGAAAAAGAAGTTAAACCACAACCTAGTACTAATGAAAAAGAAGTTAAATCACAACCTAATATAAATGAAAGCGAAGTTAACAAACCTACGCAAACTTCTATTCAAAATAACAAAACACCGAAAACTGTACTAAATAATAAAAATATAACTAATAATAGCATCGTAGTAAAAAATAACAAAAAAGAATTACCAAAGACAGGTATTAACTCTTCATCTGTTATTGGATTAGGATTTATTGCATTATTATCAGCACTATTACTTAACAGAAAAAGAAATAATTAATAAAAATTAATACATTTAAAATAAGGAGAATAATTTTAAAAATGAAAAGAAATACTATTATAAAAGTGATGTCTGCTACCATACTAGCAGCATCACTTGCAGTGGTTGATTTTTCAACAAACTCACTACAAATCAAATATACACATGCGGTTGACACACAGGAAGCGTCTATTGATGTTCCTGCTCAACTATTAAATGCTAACCATTCTGGTCAGTTATCTATGGGAAATGCTGCTTTAGAAAAAGTTACTGTGAAAAAAATCGGTGGTAAATACCAGTATACTGTGATATGGAAAGACTTAAAATTTGGAGAAATGACTGATGGTGTGTCTAGATTTTGGGTCGAAGGAAATGAAATAACACTAACATCAGTAAATTATCCAAATGTAGAAAATCCTAAACAAGCAATATTCACACTTTCAGAATTGAAATCTTCTATCAATGTACAGGTATTTGTTCAAACAATGGAAAATATATCACCAGGGGCTGGTACAAAAGATGCCATATTAAACCTTGATATAAGTAACGTTGAAAAGCAATTAGAGGTGCCTACTACGACAACTAGCACATATATTAAAAATACACAAGCAGAAAAATTAGAATCAGAAAATAAAGAAAATAATAATCATAAATATGACAAAACCTCTATAGAAAAGTCTGAAACTGAAAGTCCAGCCCCCCAAAAAACTACTACTCAGCAAACTAATAATAATGTACAACCTTCAATCTCATCTGAAGTAACATATTATGATAATGTGGCAGTTTCTCTTATGAATGCTAGTGAGTATGGTAAAAAATCAATGGGAGATGCAGCATTAGATGGCATTACAGTATTCAAAGACTCTAGTGACAACTATCATTATATTATTAGATTCCATGATATAAGTATAGGAAAACTCTCTGATGGAATAAGTCGTTTTTGGGTAAATGGTACTGAGTATCCAGTAGTTCCAACAGGGGGGGCCAATAACCAAGCACAAGTTCATTTTACTAGTACTGAAAAGTTAACTAGTATTCCTGTATCCGTTTTTGTCCAAACAATGGAGAATATTATGCCTGGAGCTGGTACAAAAGATGCTATACTTACACTTGATTGGTCTGCATCTACTGAACGCAAAGGTCAAGCTGATATCTCTGGTGGAAATCCTGGAACTAATTCAGGAAGTCCAGTTTTAAGCTCTAAAGGAGGACGTTTTAATAATAACTCTGGTAGATTAGCAAAAACTGGATTAGATACTACTTCTACACTTTTCGCTGGAATATTTACATTATTTGGAGCAATCCTAATTAGCAGAAAAAGACAAAAATAGTTAAGCTATATATTAGCTAATATGTTTTAAGATTATTAATCTTTACTACTAACTAAAAGGAGATGACTCCTAAAAACTTATCATAATAACTTGTTTTTAAAGTCATCTCTTTTCCTAATATTCAAATAATTTGAAAGTGAGTAATAATGATGAAAAGAACATTAAAATTTATTACAATAATTATTGCCACATTAGTAATTATCTTTACATCTAGTAATGCATTATTTGTAAAAAATGCTAGAGCTGAAGATAAAATATATACTGTTCCTGTTGAATTGTGGCACTCAGAGAACAATGGAAAATTATCAATGGGTAACAATGCATTAGCAACTCACGCTAATGTAACAATTCATGATAACAATTCATCTACAATAACAGTTCAATTTGTCCCTATGGATTTCAGTAATATGCACGGGCATTTGCTATCTTTAAGTATTTATTCAACTCCCCTTTTTTCTGGTAATCTTACATCTGCTTCAGTTGTTAGTACATATACTGATACAAATCTTGATGGTGGATCTAGTACATACCCTGGAACATTAAGTTTTAATTTTTCTGAAGCAAAACCTGATAAAGTAGGTGTGCGTGTTTCAGTAGATGCTATGAATCAGATTATGGGAGGAGATGCTTCTCAAAATGCAATACTAAAATTTGATTGGTCTGCTGCAACATTGACATCCGGTTCTGATAGTGATTCTAAAGATAATAAAACCGATAAAAAAGATTCTGATAAAAAAGAGGAAAGTAAAACACCAGATGGGTTTAACAAAAAAAACGTAGGTGATTATTTCAATGATAATCAACAAACTAAAAACACTGGTATTTATACTATTGACATAACAGGATCTTACTTAAATCCATTAACTGGAGTTACAGCTGATGGTGGTACAAAAAATGCAGCAATCGGTGAAGGTATGGTTCAAGGTGTTATATCCCCTATTAACGGCGGTGGAGATATAAATGAAGCTATGAAAAATCAATCGAACAGCGAAAAACGTTGGTCTAAAGCATTATTACAGCGTACTAAAGATGGAAAACTATACGCTACTGTTCGAGTCCATCTAATGAATTGGGTAAAGCGTAGTAGCGAACAAGGGCCTTTTATAAAAGTTTTACAAAAAGATGGAGAGTTTAAACAAGTTGAAGCTACTGAAACAAAAGTAAATATCGAGCAATATAAAGATAGTTACGTTGATTATCGCTTCGAAGTACCTAATGAAAACTTTTTAGCTATGGTACAAATGTATGTTGAACCTATGAATAGACCTGTGCGTTTCTTTGTAGAAGTAAATCCAAACACTATTCAAGAAGGAAATAGCGGACTAGATATGGAAGTTATAGAAGAAAAAGATTACTTACCATACTACATTGCAGGTGGTGTTGGAATATTAGTAATCTTAGCCGGTAGCTTTACTATACTGAAAAAAAGAAAAAATCATTAATATGCTAAACAGGAGATACAATATGAAAAATAAATTTATAATCCTTGTTTCATCAATACTAGCATGTTTATTGATTCTTTCAGGTTGTTCTTCAACTAATAATAGTTCTTCTAGTTCTAGTGATCCAAACCTTGCAGATAAGGCTTTTAACGAAACCATTGACTTAACAGGTGTTAATAAAGATAAAAAATCTGAAGAAGAAAATGGTAAGCGAATCATAATGGATTCAGTTGCACTTAGCCAAGTAGCTGATGTTCTAGATATTAAATTAGCTGGTATTCCTACTACAAAACTAGGACGTATGCCTAAAAGATACGAGAATACTGTACAAATAGGTTTACCTATGAATCCAAATATGGAGGTTATAAAATCTATCAATCCCACCGTTGTTTATGCTCCAGATAGTTTAAAAGATTGGTTAAAAGAAGGTTTTGAAAAAAATAATATTCCACATAAATTTGTTGATATCCGAAGTGTTAATGGATTATATTCAGTTACCGAAGATTTAGCAAATACATTTGGAAAAAAAGAAAAGTTTGCTCAATTAAAAAAAGATTACGATTCATTCTTTGTTGAATTTAA
>CAUUEM010000140.1:0-3800 GCA_963544045.1 uncultured Gemella sp.
ATAAATATTAAAGATATAAAACCTAATTTTTTCATATTGAAGGTCTCCTTTATTTTATTTAATAAAAATTTTTTCATATAAAATACTAAATAAATATATCGGATAATAGTAATTATTATCAATTAATATTATAAACAAAATCTTTAAGAATAAATTTTCCGGGAGTTAATATGAGCATGTTCTTAAAGAGATTATTTATTTAATTAATTTATATTTATTTAGTATTTTATGTTATGAAACATAAATTATTTTTGTTTGTGCTTAATAAAGCGTTGTTTTGGTGCAATGAAAAAGCTGATTGCAAAAACAACTGCTGATGTTAAGACAATACTAGATCCTGCTGCTATATTAAATGAATATCCTATAAATAAACCTAATACAGAGCATACTGCTCCGATAGTAGAAGATAAGAATATCATAGTTTTTAAACTATTTGCATATAGATATGCAGTAGCGGCAGGTGTAATAAGCATCGCAACGATAAGTATAGTTCCAACACTTTGCATAGCTGTAACAGAAACAAGAGTTAATAATACCATAAGTAAATAATGATAAAAGTTAACTTTCATTCCCATAGCTTTTGCAAGAAGTTCATCAAATGATGTCAGAAGTAGTTCTTTAAAGAATAATTTAATAACTAAAAGTACAAATATTCCAACCACTATAGTAATATACATATCTATATCTTGGACTGCAAGAATATTACCAAATAGAATATGGAAAAGGTCTGTAGAGCTTTTTGCAACACCAATAAGAATAACCCCAAGAGCTAAGAATGAGCTAAATGTAATACCAATAGCGGTATCGCTTTTGATAATAGAATTACCTTTAATAAATGTAATAATAATTGATGCGAGTAAACCAAAAGCAATTGCACCTATAAAGAAATCAATCCCGAGAATATATGAGATTGCGACCCCAGGAAGCACTGCATGTGAGATAGCATCACCCATTAAGCTCATTCCTCGAAGAACGATAAAACATCCAACAGCTCCAGCAACAATTCCTATTACGATAGCTGTTATTAATGCATTTTGTAAAAAATGAAAACTATAAATTCCATCAATAAATTCTTTAATCACAAGAACCACCTCCCATAAAGAATAAATCTGTACCATAGGTATGAGTTAGATTTTCTCTGGTAAATGTTTCTTTTGTATTTCCGTAAGAAATAAGTTTTTTATTAAGTAATAATACTTCATCAAAGTAAGCATGAACCTTTCTTAAATCATGATGAACTATTAAAATTGTATGTCCATTATCTCTTAATTTTCTAATTGTGTTCATTATAATCTCTTCACTGACAGAATCAATTCCAATAAATGGTTCATCTAAAAAAATGTATTTTGCTTCCTGTACTAGGCATCTCGCAATTAATACACGTTGAAATTGTCCGCCAGAAAGTTCACTAATTTGTCGATTAGAAAATTCTTCTAATCCAACTAATTTTAGTGCCTCATCAACTTTTTGCCAATCTTCTTTTTTTAGTTTTTTAAACAAACTGATTTTAGGATATATGCCTAAAGAAACACATTCTCTAACTTTAATAGGGAAGTTATAATCTATTTTTATTTTTTGTTCAACATAAGCAACATTACTTAACTGTTCTTTTGAAATTTTATCGTCAATTGTTATAAGACCTTTAGAGGGAATTATGTTTAGAACAGCTTTTATTAGAGTAGATTTTCCTGCTCCATTAGGACCGACAATTCCAATAATTTTAGAATTAGATAGTTTAACATTAATATTATCTAGAGCAAGTGTATCTTTATAAGTAACTGTTAAATTTTTAATATCAACCATATGGACACCCTTTCATTTCCTTCCTACACAAAAGTTTACCTTAGGAAACAAGAAATGTCAAGTAAAAAGTTAGAAAAGGTGAAGAAAATGAGTGAAAGTGAAGTTATGTAAATTCAAATAAATTAGTTATTAAAAAAGTTTAAAATAGGTAAAAAAAATAATAGTTTTATAAAATTTATAGATTTTAACAAAAAAACCTACCTTACAAAAAATATTGTAAGGTAGAAATAAGGGAGTAAATATGAAAAGTCTTTATTATAAGCTAGGGAGACTTATAATAAAAGAACATATGAAGTAATATACTATTACTTCACTTATGATTATATCAGAAGTATATACAAAAAACAAGAGGAAAATAAAAAAAAACTAAAAATAAATTAATTTTTTTTTTGAAAAATATTAATATATAAGTTAATTATATAAAAAAACAAATAATTTGTGAATAATTAATGTATTATTTATATTTAAAATACAATAGTGGGCTTTAATTCAGTAAATTTTTAAAAAAGAATCGTTACAATAAATATATAAAGAAGCCTCGTATAGTTATTTTTTTATGTAAATAATAGGGGGGTATTAAAAAAATATTAAGAAAATATTAAGATTAATAATATACAAATTAATGTATATATTATACAAAGATTTTAGTTTGAATAATATATCGAGAAATATAGTAAATTACTATAGTAGCAAAGAGTTATATCAAAAGTGCTGTATATTATTAGATGTAGAAAAAATAAAA
The DNA here is from genome assembly GCA_963544045.1 of uncultured Gemella sp. Lineage (GTDB taxonomy): Bacteria > Bacillota > Bacilli > Staphylococcales > Gemellaceae > Gemella. Next base: position 2,546 of record CAUUEM010000140.1, read on the forward strand.
AAACTAAAGTTATATAAAATCACAATATTTAAAATATTGGGGATTAAAAATAGCTCTAGTCTTTTTATTTATTTTATATTTTTGATTTTAATGACGTGTAATTATTTTACTTCGTATTTTTCACGAACAAGTTTAGCTACTTGCTCACAGCACTTATCTGTTAATTCGTCACTGCTTGCTTCTACCATAACTCGAATTAAATTCTCAGTACCAGAAGCACGAAGTAAAATACGTCCATTACCAGCTAATTCTTGCTCAACTTTATCACATTCTGCAAGAACTTCTTGGTCTTCCATAGCAATTTTCTTATCTGTAACCTTAATGTTTACTAATTTTTGAGGATAAATATTAACTTCATCAGCTAGTTCTTTAAGAGATTTTCCTGATGATTTGATAATGTTAGCTAGTTTTACTGCTGTTAAGATTCCATCTCCAGTAGTAGCGTAATTCATTAGAACTATATGCCCAGATTGCTCACCACCAAGAGAATAGTTATTTTTCCTCATTTCTTCAACTACATATCTATCACCAACTGAAGTTTTAACAGATTGCATACCATTTTTTTCAACGGCTTTGTAGAAACCTATATTACTCATTACTGTTGATACTACCATGTTGTCTTTAAGTTCACCTTGTTCTTTTAGGTGTTTAGCAAGAATAAACATGATTTTATCTCCATCAACAACATTACCTTCAGAATCTACTGCAAGAACTCTGTCTCCATCTCCATCAAATGCAAAACCTACATCAACACTGTTTTCTTTTACGAATTCTGAGATAGTATTAATTTTTGTAGAGCCTACATTATCATTGATATTTGTTCCACTTGGAGCACATCCAATAGTTTCTATATCAGCTTCTAAATCACCGAATAAGAATGGTGCCACACCAGTTGTAGCTCCATGGGCACAATCAAGTGCAATTGTCATACCTGATAGGTCACTAGGAATAGAGTGTTTTATATGTTGAATATATTTTTGAGTAAGTTCGCTACCACTATATAGATTTCCGATGTGCTCATAGCTAGTTAATTTAATTTGTTCAACATTATCGATTAAATATTCAATTTCTAATTCTTGTTCATCTGTTAATTTAAATCCATCTGGACCAAATATTTTAATTCCATTATCTTGATATGGATTGTGTGATGCAGAAATCATAATTCCGCTATCGGTTTCTATTGTTTTAGTTAGATAAGCTATTGCTGGAGTAGGAATAACGCCTACAGTCATAACATCGACACCAACGCTAGTTA
>CAUUEM010000141.1:0-3786 GCA_963544045.1 uncultured Gemella sp.
CTTGTTTTCTTAACACTTCTCTGTGTTGTTCACGCATATTATCAGATTTAATTTTAATAAGTTCACCGTATTGTTGACCATAGTTAAATACGTCACCTGGTGTTTCAGTATGTACGTGGATTTTTACATACTCACTATCAGAAATTACAAGTAATGAATCACCAAATTTACTCATATCTTCTCTGAATTTATCTTCAATAAATTCTTTTTTATCTTTATCAAGGCGCACAGTAAACTCGGTACAGAAACCATGAACGATATCTTCAGGACTCATGAAATCCATATCATGATCATCTTCAAATTGCATATCAACTACATTTGTTTCAACAGCATCTAGTCCCTCGATTTCTTCACCTTTTAGTGCGGCTACAAAACCTTGATAGACACATACTAATCCTTGACCACCTGAGTCAACTACTCCTACTTCTTTTAAGATAGGTAATAAATCAGGTGTTCTTTTTAATGATTGTTGCGATTCTAAGTAGATTGCGTCCATAACTTCAATAACTGAAGTAGTATTTTCTGCTGCTTTCACTCCTGCTTCAGCAGCTTCACGTGCTACAGTTAATATTGTACCTTCAACTGGTTTAATTATTGCTTTGTATGCAATACTAACACCATTTTGTACTGCTGCAGCAAATTCTTTTGCATCAATTTCACTTTTTTCTGCAATATATTGAGTCATACCTCTAAATAACTGTGAAAGAATTACCCCTGAGTTACCACGAGCCCCCATCAGTAAACCTTTAGAAAATGACTTACCTAATTCTCCAATATTTTCAACAACATTCGCTGCTGTTTCCTTCGCACCTGAAGACATTGATAAATTCATATTTGTTCCTGTATCTCCATCTGGAACTGGGAAAACGTTTAGTGAATTAATTTTTTCTGCATTTTTAGCTAAATTTCTAGAACCTAAGTCTATCATTTTAGCTAGAATTAGACCATTTATTTTTTCCAATGTCCTACCTCCTATTTATTACTTACTTTTATGCCTTGAATAAAGATATTTACTTCATTCACCTTAGCACCTAGTGTTTTTTCTATTTGATACTTAACTGATGACTGAACATTGCTAGCTATTTCAGAAATTTTCGTTCCATACATAACTATTATATATAAATCTATTACTAATTTATCTTCATCTTGTTTTACAACTATACCTTTTGAATAGTTTTCTTTTCCTAAGATTTCTATTATTCCATCTTTAACTTGATTTTTACTAGCCATACCAATTATACCGTAGCAACTTACTGCTGTTCCACCTGCTACAGTAGAAATAACATCATCACTAATTGATACGTGACCTAGTTCATTATTTACTTCTAATACCATAATTTTTCCTCCTATTTAAAATAGACAAATGAACATACGAATAATTATACCTTTTTTATCAAAAAAATACAAGTGAAACATTGATTTATCTTTAACTAGAGCCTCTGACTATCTATAATATTTTAAGACTTTTTTATTTGTTTCCGTTTATAAATTCCTTAGCATGAATCATTAAAGTTACAGCATCACAAACAGGCGTTAGAATATTATGTTTTTTACCCAATTTAGAAATAGCCCCATTTAAATAGTCAATTTCTGTTAGTCTACCATTTTTCATATCTTGATATAATGAAGGGTAATGTAATCCAGCAGTATTTGGATCGAAACAATTCTCAATATTTTTTTCAATCACCTCTTGTAGGACATCGACACCTTCTGCTCTTCCTACTTCCGTAACTTCATTTAACACCGCTCTAGTTAATTCTAAGTTCTGTTCATAACTTCCATACTCACCAATATTACAATCTATAAGTGTACAATATGTATTCAATACACAATTAAGTCCTGCTTTATGCCAAATAGATTGGAAAGTATTATCTGAATACTTCATATTTAATCCCGCTTTATTCAATCTATCTATTAAGGCCTTAGTAGCCTCAAGATTTTCTTCCTTAACTTGCTTTATTTCTGTTTTACCAGATCCATATGCTTTAAGAACTCCAGGTCCTCCCAAACCACTTGTCCATACTGTTACTCCAATTAAAATATTTTCTTCTTTTACAAACTCTTTAAGTGTATCAACATGACCCAATCCATTTAATATACATATAATTTTCGTATTTTTATGCATCAGATGTTTTACCTTTGCCAACATGTTTCTTAATTGCATTGACTTTGTGGCTACAAAAATAACATCATACTCCCCTTCTACATCATATGGATAGTACGTTGGAATATTATAATATCCTAGTTCCTTATCATCAATTATTACACGCAAACCATTATTTGTTATATTCTCTACATGTTCTTTCCACAAATCAACAAAAGTAACATCTTCACCATTTTTGAATAACATATAACCAAATCTAGACCCTAGAGCCCCTGCTCCTGCAAATAAAATTTTCATAATGAACCCTCCTTCACTTATATTTATAATTTAATTTTATAATTAGAAAACTTTTTTGTCAATCTATTCTAAATAATTAATCCTAAAATAAAAAGAAGATATTCGTAAATGAATACCTTCTTTTTATATTAATAATTTTCTGGTTTATACGCTTCTGTTTTATAAAATTTTAATACATCTGAATATAATCTATCAGAAAGAAACGCAACCGTAAATGGAATTACAAAGAATGCTAAAATTATTTGTATTAAACTACCTGGACTCATCTCGTATGCTTTAGTCGGCCCTATAAGTCCAATAATTCCAAATCCTGCACTTTCATGAGTTCCTAAGATTCCTAGGAAATAACCTGAAAGTCCTGTAACTGCTGCTGTCGTTAAAATCGGTAAAAGTAATTGAGGTCGTCTTGCGCAGTTAGGCATCATTAGTTTTATAGCTCCTAGAATGATCGCCATACTAGCTCCTCTACTCTTAGCTCTAAATGTTCCAATAGAAAGAACTGCTGCAGCTGCCACTAAACCTAATGTAGCTGCTCCTGCTCCAATATGATTCTCATTTGAAAATAAAATTAATCCCATAGCAACAGTTGATACTGGTGTTACTATTAAGAACGAGAATGCCATCGTAATCAACATACACATTAAAATAGGTTGTAATGTTGTGAATTTAAATAAGATTTGTCCTAACAGACTAGTTAAACTCTTCATATAAGGTAATGTTACTAACCCTAGTGCTGCTACTAAGCCACCAGTTATTGGTAAGAATATAATAGTAACAGAACCAAATTTATCTTTTACTAATGAAATTACTAATGCACCAACTGCTGTTACTAACATAACGTTAAATAAGTCACCCATTGGCACTCCAGTATATGCTTTTAAGTTTGCATTAAATGTTAATGAACCACTGGCTGCTAGCACAGTAGCACCTAGAACTGCTGACTCTAATGGTTTGAATTTTAACATTTGTCCAACAATCACACCAACTAATACCGGAATAGAAAATTGTAATAAATACATTGCTTGCGTTAATGTTGTGAACACATTAGAGGCAAAATGCTTTCCTAAATACTTAAATAGTGTACTTAGTACCGCGTTTGGAATTAATCCTGCTACAACTCCTAGTGCAGTTCCGTTTAAAATAATATTAAGAAAATTTCTCACACTTCTTTTTTGCATATAAATCCTCCTGTTTTTTATTATTATTTCACTATAATAATATAAAATCAAATAAATGTAAAGAGTTTTTTGAAAATTTATCTAATTTTTCTTATAAAAATGGTTTTTTGATTTTATTTATTAAAAAAAAGAAACTAAAATACACATATATGATCTGACCCCAAAAAGTTAGACTTAGGATAGCGTAGTAGTTGTAATGACTGCTAC
>CAUUEM010000142.1:0-3727 GCA_963544045.1 uncultured Gemella sp.
AAATTATTATTTATATACTCTATAACAACTTGCATATATGCATTATCTGAATATGTATCTAAATACTCTTTAACCATCTCTATATATCTAGGAATAGATGTTATTAATGTTTGTGTTTGTTCGACTATTATCGGCACCATGCCAATAATAACCACTAGTATAACAACAATTCCTACTAATATTGCTAGTAGGCTACTAGCAAATCTGGGCATTTTTTTCGAAAATAAATTAACCAAAGGATTTAAAATATAATAAAAAACATACGCTAATATAATAGGTGTAATAATACTTGAAACTATCGTATTAATCGGTGTAAATACATATGATATTTCAGTATATAAATATATAGCAATACCTAATAATATAACTATAGTAAGTATATACAATATTATTTTCCCACCAATAAATGCTAGAAACCTATCTTCTCTAGATGTTTCTAAATCATTTACTTGTTTATTTTTTTCTATTTCTTTTTTCCAATTTTCTGACATATATACTCCTCCCTACTCTACTTAAACAGGTTTAGTGACAATTCATATATAGTTAAAATCGTCATATAGCTAACATATCCCAAAGCTAGAGATACTATGCTTACAAAAATCTTTATTTCAATTGTACTATTTTTTTTGAAAATTTTTCCAAAATCAACTTTTATTAAAGCAAAGTTTGAAAAAAGTATCATAATAAATAATATTGTTAATTTGAATATATTCATAATATCTTCCTTTTTACGATACGTTATTTAAACATATCCAACCATCCTTTTTTCTTAAATACCCACAGCATACCAAATGCGATTAGAAGCATTATTGCACAGATTAAGAAATATCCGTATTGCCACTCTAATTCAGGCATATATTTAAAGTTCATTCCGTATAATCCAACTATGAAGGTTAACGGAAGGAAAATAGTAGATATAACCGTTAGTGTCATCATTATATTATTAGACTTTAATGAGTTATATGTCATAAAGTTTTCCCTAATATCACTTGCTAATTCTCTGTTAGCTTCAATGATTTCAGTCTGTTGAACTAAGTCATCATAAATATCATGGAAGTACTTTCTATCGTTATCAGTCATCTCAACACGTCTTGATACTAAAAATCTATGTAGTACCTCTCGCATTGGACGTAATCCACGTCGTAGTTTTAGTAAATCACCTCTAAGTTCAAAAACTTCATCCATAATCTTACTTCCTGATTTATAAAAATCAGATTCTTCAATTTCATCAAGACGATTCTCGATTTTAGAAATAATTGGAATATAACCTTCTACTATTTCTGAAACTAGCATATGCATTACATGAAGGGGAGAATATTGAGCTCCACGTTGCAAAATTTTAGGTATAATTTTATTTATATATCTTATATGAGAGAGGTGGAATGTTACGATATAATTTTTTCCAACAAACATATTTATAGTTTCATAATCATCATCAAGGTTTTTTAATACATGTGACACTAAAAATATTTGTTGCCTAGAAATTTCTATTTTAGGCCTTTGTAAAAGTGTTAAACAATCTTCAATTAGAAGTTCGTGGAACTTGAAGAATGTTGATAGCAAGTTAATTTCACTACGTGTTGGTTGATCAAAATCAACCCAGAACCACGCTATATCCTGTTCTTTTAGCCTTTGTAGAGTTACATCAGTTAGAATATCTCCTCTTTTATCTACTGCTAGTGTTTTTAACATTAGACTTCACCTCTCTTAATATTTTCTCACAACTACAATAATAACATACTTAAAGAAATTAGTAAATTTTTTATTCACATTTAGTTGCAATATAATGCATTACTATACCTGCTGCTACTGCCACATTTAAACTTTCTGCTTGACCTGTCATATTTATTTTGAGTAAATTATTTACTTTATCAAGTATTTCTTCTGATACTCCAGAACCTTCATTTCCGAAAATAACAGCTACTTTCTCTCCAACATTATCAATTTGTTCAAGATATTTATCTCCTTTTAAAGATGTAGCGTATAAATCAAAGTTATCCATTTTTGAAATTAAATCTAGTATATCGATATTATCAAAACAATCTATATGGAAATTACTACCTTGTGTACTACGAATAACTTTTTGCCCGTAAATACTAGTTGTACCTTTACCTAGAATAATACAATCAAAAGAAAATGCATCTGCAGTCCTAATTATTGTCCCTAAATTACCAGGATCTTGTACTTGATCTAATATTAGAACTCTACTATATTTAGTAATATCTAGTTGTTTATTTTCTATTTTACATACCGCTATTACTCCTTGTGTAGTTACTGTATCAGTAAGTGATTTAAAGACATTTTCTGATACTATAGTTACTTCTCCATAGAAATTGTCGAATACTTTTGGGTTAGTAAAGTTCTCTGATACTACTATCTCTTCTACTAAATCTGACTTTAATGCTTCTTCTACTAGATGTATACCTTCTATTAAATACTTTTGGTATTTTTTTATATTTCTATTCTCTTTTAATTTATGAATCTCTTTTATTTTTTTATTAGTTACTGATGTTATCATTTTTTCTCAACTTTCTTATTATATTATTATGTAAATGTTATAAGTAAAGATTTCTTCTATCATATTATAATCAATATTGAATAAAATTACAAATTATGGTATAATTCTGTTATTATAAACAATATTAGCAAAGGAGTATACCATGTCATCATTTTTAGTATCAAGTTTAATAATACTAGCTATTTTTGGGGCAGTTGGATTATTTAATTATTTCAGAATTAAAAATGCCGTTACTAAACTGCCATATGAAGAATTTAGAAAAAATCTTAGAAAAGTTCAATTAATCGATGTTAGAGAAAAAGAAGATTTCAAATATGCACATATTAATGGAGCTAGAAATATGCCTAGTTCACAATTCAACTTCCTTTACTCTTCATTAAGAAAAGACCAACCTATTTATCTTTGCGATAAAAACGGAACATTAGCTCCTAGAGCTGCATTAACTCTTAAGAAAAATGGTTATACTAACATTTATATGTTAAAAAATGGTCTTCAAGATTGGAAAGAAAATCTTAAAACAAAAAAATAATTTATTTTACCAGTATCAATTTGATATTGGTTTTTTATTATTGTGAAATTTTTATAAATATTAAAAAGAGATGGTTAATGAACCATCTCTTTCTCTTTAAAACCCTATTCCATGAAACCTTTCAGCTTATTAAGCTTAGATGGGTGTTTTAGTTTTCTTATTGCTTTTGCTTCGATTTGACGTATTCTCTCACGAGTAACTCCAAATGCACTACCTACTTCTTCTAAAGTATGAGTTTTTCCATCTTTAAGACCAAAACGTAGTTTTAACACATTTTCTTCACGGTCTGTTAGAGTTTCTAAAATTTCTTCTAATTGTTCTTTTAATAATTCATTTGCTGCATGTTCTACAGGAGATTGTGCTTCTTTATCTTCGATAAAATCTCCTAAGTGTGAATCATCCTCTTCACCAATTGGTGTTTCTAATGAAACTGGCTCTTGAGCAATTTTTAGAATTTCTCTTACTTTATCTGGTGTCATATTCATTTTCTTAGCAATTTCTTCTGGTTTAGGTTCACGACCTAAATCTTGAAGTAATTGTCTTTGAACACGGATAAGACGGTTAATAGTTTCTACCATATGTACTGGAATACGAATAGTTCTAGCTTGGTCCGCAATAGCACGAGTTATTGCTTGACGAATCCACCATGTAGCATATGTACTAAATTTAAATCCTTTTTC
>CAUUEM010000143.1:0-3710 GCA_963544045.1 uncultured Gemella sp.
AGCATTATTCTATATACAAAAAGAGTACAAACAATTGGTTTGTACTCTTTTCTACGTTAAAAGTATATTTATACACGAGGGTTATTTTCTATTTTCTAAGTATTCAGCGATTGCTGCTACGTCTTTATCTCCACGACCAGATACATTAACGATAATCACTTTATCTTTATCCATTTTTGGAGCGCGTTTGATAACTTCTGCTAGTGCGTGAGAACTTTCGATAGCGGGAATAATACCTTCTGTTCTAGTTAGTAAAAGTAGTGCATCAACTGCTTCATCATCAGTTGCACTTACATATTCTGCACGTTTTGCATCTCTTAGGAATGAGTGTTCTGGTCCAATACCAGGGTAGTCTAAACCTGGAGAAATAGAATAAACAGGTTTAACAGAACCATCTTCGTTAAATAGTGCGTAAGTTTTCATTCCATCTAATACACCGACAGTTCCAAGAGTTAGTGTTGCAGCGTGACGGTCTGTGTTTAAACCACGTCCAGCAGCTTCTACACCTAAAAGAGCAACTTCTTCGTGTGGTATAAATTCTGCGAAAGCACCGATAGCGTTAGATCCACCACCAACACAAGCCACAACCAAGTCAGGTAAACGCCCTTCTTTTTCTAGAATTTGACGTTTAGCTTCTTTACTAATAACTGTTTGGAAGTCCTTAACGATAGTTGGGTAAGGGTGTGGACCAACTGCTGATCCAAGTACGTAGAAAGTATCATCAATATTTTCAATCCATGCTTTAAATGCAGCGTCAACAGCTTCTTTTAAAGTTTTTTCTCCTTCTTGAGCCGGGTGTACTTTTGCTCCAAGCATTTCCATTCTAAATACATTTAGACGTTGGCGTTCAACATCTAATGCTCCCATGTAGATTTCACATTCCATACCGAATTTAGCGGCAGCAGCTGCAGTAGCAACACCGTGTTGTCCAGCACCAGTCTCAGCGATTACTTTCTTTTTACCCATACGCTTAGCTAGTAAAATTTGTCCAATAACGTTATTAAGTTTATGTGCGCCAAGGTGGTTTAAATCTTCACGTTTTAAATAGATTTTAGCTCCACCAAGTTCTTTTGTTAATGTCTCGGCGTAGTAAAGTGGTGTTTCACGGCCTGAATAGTCTTTTAAATAGTGTGCATATTCAGTTAAAAATTCTTCGTCATCTTTGTATTTATTATATGCTTCTTCTAATTCATCTAATGCTTTCTGTACTGCTTCAGGAACAAAGCTTCCTCCAAATTCTCCGAAATATCCTTTTACTGTATCTAAGTTGTTTTCTAAGTTTGTCATTTGTTTATCCTCCAAGTAATTCGTCTTTAAAATTTTTTTAATAATCTATCTTACTCCAAAAAGAAAAGGCCGTATAGATCTCTACACGGCCTTTTTTCGAAATTTAAATGAATTTTTCTACAGCCGACATAGACACTTTTTAGAGTACACTAAAGTTGCGTCTACGTCATAAAAACATACACACAACATTATCTACGCCAGTTTTGCCAAGAGTTTAAAGTTGTTGTTTGTTTCATTGTGTAGTTCCTCCATTCATTTTGTTGATTCAATTATACATAGCTTTAAAATAAAAAGCAATAGTATTTTTAAAAATTTTTAAAAATTTTTCAGAAAATTCAAAAAGAAACGTTAGTGAATATAAAGAGGAGGGTAGTTTTGTAATTAAATACAATATAAATCAAATTCTTGGAATTTATCAACAAAGATTTTTATAATATAGCGATAAAAACATTTTATATAAAACAGAATTTTTTAAAAATATAGTACACTTTATATTTGTATAAAAAATATTGTTATTAACATCCTATATGGTTAAGATTTTGAAAAAATAAAAATTACTACTACAGAAAATTTAGATTTTATAATACAGATAAAAAGTAAAATTTTTTACTATTTTCATGAGCAAATGAATTGATTTATAGATTTTATAAATATAAAATACTGGTAATGATAATTGTTATCAGAAATTTTATGAAAAGAGGAATAATTAATGAGTAAAATAGTAGTAGTAGGAGCAAACCACGCAGGAACAGCATGTGTTAACAAAATTTTAGCAACATATGGTGATAAAAATGAAGTGGTAGTTTTTGACCAAAACTCAAATATTTCATTTTTAGGATGTGGTATGGCTTTATGGATTGGAAAACAAATTTCAGGTCCAGAAGGATTATTTTATGCTAGTAAAGAATCTTTAGAAGAAGCAGGGGCAAAAGTTTATATGAACTCTCCTGTTGAATCTGTCGATTATGATAAAAAAGAAGTACACGTATTATTAGATGGGAAAATAAAACACGTTGAAAGTTACGATAAATTAATATTTGCGACTGGATCAACACCTATCTTACCTCCAATTAAAGGAGCAGAAATCATACCAGGAAATCGTGAATTTAAAGCTACATTAGAGAACTTACAATTCGTTAAGTTATACCAAAACTCTGAGGAAGTTATTAATAAACTTAATGCCAACCCAGATATCAATCGTGTAGCTGTAGTAGGTGCAGGATATATTGGTGTAGAACTTGCGGAAGCATTTGAACGTTTAGGAAAAGAAGTAACTGTAGTAGATATAGTAGATACATGTCTTGCTGGATACTATGATCCTGAGTTTTCAGATTTAATGAAGAAAAACCTAGAAGATCACGGTATTAAATTAGCATTTGGACAAAAAGTAGAAGCTATTGAAGGTGATGGAAAAGTTGAGAGATTAATTACAGATAAAGAAACATTTGATGTAGATATGGTTGTATTAGCTGTAGGTTTCCGTCCGAATACTGCATTAGGCGATGGGAAAATGGAATTATTCCGTAATGGAGCATTCTTAGTAAATAAAAAACAAGAAACAAGTATAAAAGACGTATATGCTATTGGAGATTGTGCAACTGTATATGATAACGCAGTTGGAGACACTAACTACATTGCTTTAGCATCTAACGCAGTTCGTACTGGATTAGTTGCAGCCCTAAATGCAGGAGGTAATGGAGATGTAGTCGAATCAGCAGGTGTTCAAGGTTCAAACGGTATTTGTATCTATGACCTAAAAATGGTATCTACTGGTTTAACATTAGAAAAAGCAAAACGCTTTGGTTATAATGCAGCTGTAACAGAATACACAGACTTACAAAAACCAGAATTTATTGAACATGATAACCATGAGGTAAAAATCAAAATAGTATACGATAAAGATAGTCGTGTAATTTTAGGAGCTCAAATCGCATCTAAAGAAGATATTTCAATGGGAATCCACTTATTCTCATTAGCTATCCAAGAGAAAGTAACTATCGAAAAACTTGCTCTTACAGATATTTTCTTCTTACCACACTTTAACAAGCCGTATAACTACATTACTATGGCAGCATTATCTGCAAAAGAATAGTAAGTAATATTATTAATAAATATCACCAAGGAAATAATCTTTGGTGATATTTTTTAATGATAAGGAAGGTATCTTCGAAAACCTAGTGTCTATAAAGTAAAATGGATAAACTAATATAGAAAGAAAACTTTTGATAAATTAAAGTTTTTTATCTTAAAATTTGCCTTGAAAAGTGATATAATGTAGCAGTAAAAGTTTTAATGTGGAGGTGTAACTTGAAATTATCGGTATTAGCCAGTAGTAGTAGTGGAAATAGTATTTACTTAGAACATAATGATTTTAAATGTTTAGTAGATGCAGGACTAACTGGCAAAAAAATAACAGAAAACTT
>CAUUEM010000144.1:0-3667 GCA_963544045.1 uncultured Gemella sp.
ATAATGGAGCAAGTGTTAAATACAATGTATTTATATACAACTACCAAAAAGGTGTAACAATCGATTATAAAACTGGAAAATATACAGTAAAATAAAAAAATAGACCTCAAGGTTATATAAACCTTGAGGTCCTTTTACTTATAAGTTATTTTGTTGAAGCTCCTTCAACTTCTCCAATAGCTGCTTTAGCTGCAGCAATTCGAGCAATTATTACTCGGTATGGAGAACATGATACATATCCTAGTCCTAACTTAGAACATAATAGGATAGATTTTTCATCCCCACCGTGTTCACCACAAATTCCTAGTTTAATTCCAGGTTTTACTGCTCTTGCTTTATCAACTGCGATATGCATTAACTCTAATACTCCACTTTCATCTAAATGTACGAATGGATCTGATTCTAAGATATTTTTCTTTTTATAAATATCGATGAATTTTTCTGCATCATCACGTGAATATCCGAAAGTTAATTGTGTTAAGTCATTTGTACCAAAACTGAAGAAGTCAGCATGCTTAGCTATTCTATCAGCAATTATACAAGCTCTAGGTATTTCTATCATTGTTCCTACTTTGTAGTTGAATTCAGCGTTGTATAGGTGGATTTCTCTTTCTACTAAGTCAACAATTTGTTCTCTTAATACTGATAACTCATTTTCAAGTCCAACAAGAGGAATCATAATTTCAACATTTACTACAATACCTTCTTTTCTAGCTCTTATTGCAGCTGAGCTAATAGCTTTAGCTTGCATTAAGTAGATTTCAGGATATGTAACACCTAAACGACAACCACGGTGTCCCATCATTGGGTTGAATTCTGCAATACTTGTAATTTTAGCTTTTAATTGATCTACAGTTACTCCGATTTCTTCTGCGATAATAGCTATCGTTTTATCATCTTTTGGAAGGAATTCATGTAAAGGTGGATCTAATAATCTTATATTAACAGATTTTCCATCCGCAGCTTTAAAGATTTTATAGAAATCATCACTTTGAATAGGTTGTAATCTTTCTAAAAACTTAACTCTTTCTTTTGTATCAGCAGCTAAAATCATTTTTCTTACAAGACTAATTCTATCTTCTTCAAAGAACATATGCTCTGTTCTACATAATCCTATTCCCTCTGCTCCGAAATCAAATGCTACTTTAGCATCAATCTCATTATCAGCATTAGCAAATACTTTCATTTCTCTAATTTCATCTGCCCAAGATAATAATTTCTTGAATCTATCGCTGAACTGAGCATCTACTTTATTAATTTCACCTAAGTATACTTTACCGCTACTTCCATCTACAGAAATAGTATCACCTTCTCTAAGTACTACATCAGATACTTTTAGTGTTTTTTCTTTGTAATCAATTATCATGTTTTGACAACCACATACACAGCATTTACCCATACCACGAGCTACTACAGCTGCGTGTGAAGTCATACCACCACGTAATGTAACAATACCTTGAGAACTTACCATTCCTTCAATATCTTCCGGAGAAGTTTCTTCTCTAACTAGTACTACTGGATGTGTTTTAGCCGCTTCTACAGCCTCTTGTGCAGTAAAGTAAATTTTACCTACAGCAGCACCAGGAGAAGCCGCTAACCCTTGTGTTAATTGTTTTGCTTCTTTTAACGATTTTTCTTCAAATGTAGCATGTAAAAGTTTATTAATTTCTTCAGTGCCAACTCTTAAAATAGCCTCTTCTTTAGTAATTATTCCCTCTTCTACTAATGAAACAGCTACTTCTACAACCGCATTAGGTGTTCTCTTAGCATTACGAGTTTGAAGAATATATAATTTACCATCTTCTATAGTAAACTCAATATCTTGCATATCTTTGTAATGATGTTCTAACTTTTTAGAAATCTCCACAAATTCTTTATATAAGTGTGGCATGTCTTCTTCTAATACACTTATATTTTTTGGTGTTCTTATACCTGCTACTACATCTTCACCTTGTGCATTAATTAAGTACTCCCCAAATAATTTATCTTCACCAGTTACAGGGTTTCTACTGAACGAAACTCCTGTACCACAGTTATCTCCCATATTACCAAATACCATCGCTTGAATATTAACTGCTGTACCTAATTTATCACTAATATTATGTAATCTTCTATAAACTTTAGCGCGGTTATTATTCCAAGACTTGAATACAGCCTCAACAGCTAACATAAGTTGTTCTTTTACGCTCATTGGGAATTCACGCCCAACTTCTTTTCTATAGATAGCTTTAAATTCTTCAACAACTTTGAATAAATCTTTTTCATTCATATCGCTATCTTGAGCATAACCATTAGCTTCTTTTACTCGAGTTAAAACTTCTTCAAATTTATATTTTTCAACATCCATTACAACATCAGAAAACATTTGAATAAAACGACGATAACTATCATAAGCGAAACGATAGTTATTATTTTTCTTAGCTAAAACAATAGTTGTTTCATCATTCAATCCTAAGTTTAAAACAGTATCCATCATACCTGGCATTGAGTATACAGCACCACTACGAACCGATACTAACAATGGATTTTCTAAACTTCCTAATTTTTTACCCATTGTTTTTTCTAAAATTTCTAATTGTTCGTTAATTTGTTTTAGTATTTCAGGTTTAATTCTTTCACCATTTTCATAATAGCTATTACAGCTCTCAGTTGTTATAGTGAATCCAGGAGGTACATTAATTCCCAAACTTTTCATCTCTGCTAAGTTTGCTCCTTTTCCTCCTAATAAAGACCTCATATCTTTATTACCTTCACTAAAATTATAAACATATTTTTTTGACATTCTTCTTCCCCCATTAATTTTTAATTTTTTCTTCTTTTAATAATTTATTTTTTGTTTAAACCTCTAAACCGCGTTCTCTCATTATATTAATAATAATTTCTGCAGTTTCTTCTATTGCCTTATTCTGTACATCTATTACAGGGCAACCAATTTTTTCCATTATTTCTAGTGCATACTCTAACTCCTCAAAAATTTGAAGTTCATCAGTATAATCAGTCCCTTGTTCAACACCTAGTGTTTTAAGTCTTTGCTCCCTTAACTTATTGAGTTGCTCAACTGAATTTGTTAAACCAATAATTTTTCTTTTTACTTCATATAATTGTTCAGGTAATATCAAATCTTGTACAATTGGCACATTCATTACCTTAATATTTCTATTAGCTAAGTATAAACTTAGTGGTGTCTTTGATGTTCTTGATACTCCTAGAATTACTACATCCGCTTCTTTTAAGCCGTTTATATCTTTCCCATCATCATATTTAACGGCAAATTCTATAGCATCAACACGTTTGAAATACTCTGCTCCCATTTTTCTTATTAATCCAGGGTTATTTTCTGGTTTAACATCTAATTTTTCCTCAAAAACATTTAACATTCCACTAAGTAAATCAATTACTTTAATCCCTTTTTCTTCAGCAATCTTCTTAGTGTACTCAGCTAACTCCCTATCTACTAATGTTTGTACAATAACATCGTCTTTTTCTATATTATCTACTATAGATTCAATTTTATCTTTCGTACTGACATTAGAATTTTTTAAAATCTTATATCTCACATCCGAATAAGAAAACTGTACTAAAGCTGCATTTACAACATCTTTTGCAGTATTCCCTATCGAATCGGATATTATATGTACAGTTAACATCCTATCCCTCCAGTATCTCT
>CAUUEM010000145.1:0-3665 GCA_963544045.1 uncultured Gemella sp.
GGAGTTCATCGGGCCTTATCCCTCACTCACTCTTGATAAGTATTTATATTTCTTTCATCAGCATATTAGATTTTAATACACTTTTAGTTATTTGTCAAACATAAAGTACAAAATTAGTATTCTATATTATATTTACTTCTTTCAAATAAAATCTTTTCTTTTAGCTTCTCCGCTTCTTCTATTGAAAAATAGTTAATAGACAATCTACTATATATTCCAGTTATTTTAACATTCGCTAATTTAAACTTATTTAGAATTGGTCCCGTATGAATCGTAACATCTTGAATCGTGTTGTATGGCAAAGTTTTTTTTCTTTTCCATAATACTCCTTCAACTTTAGACACTCCCATTTCATCTACCTCATAAGAATAATTTCTAATTACTAGCGGAGGAAAAATTAAAGCTACCATAGAGTATATTACTACTATTAGTAGTATACTTAAACCTAGAAACTTATAATTTATTTCATCTACAAAATAATCAAATACACATTTACCAATAACTGGTAGTAAAAGGAATATAGCATATATTCCGTAGTGTATTCTTAAATATTGTACCGACCTTGTTGGTAAATTACATGATTTTTTTTCAAATATTCTATTCATAACCTACCTCCGAAATTATAAAATCTCTTTCTAATTTTTCTTTATATCCTTTATCATAATACCTTAAATTAATATCTGAATTTACTCCGATAGAATTTATAGACAGATGTGCAAGTTCTCTTTTATTCATAAAGTAGTTCGTTCTACTATTTATTGTTCCTACTTTTTTCACTTTGATTAATTCCGTAATTATTGTTAGCTGCCTCATGAATGTGTTCTTAAAGTAATATCTATCATAAGAAAGTTCATTGTACTTTAACATGTAATTTTTCACTAAAATACTATAAGAAACCAAAACAAGATAGAAAGTAACTGAACCTAATATTATGTACTCAAGTTTCAAATCAATCTTCGCAAAATACAAAATTGCAAACACTATTGTCGGTAAATAACTACAATTTAATAAACTCCAACGATACATAGCTATTCTTGCCTTTGATTGTATTTTTTCCCCTTCTATATTATCATAGTATTCTAAATCAATACTTAGATTATTTTTTACAAAGTTTCGTGCAAAATCTTTTTTTACAAGAGGCAATACGTCTATCGTAGATTTTTTTTCACTTAAATCTTCTGATACATCATTAGTTAAAGTTTCAACAGATAACTTTGCTAAGCCAAAGAAACGATAACGTAAAGGATATATTAATTTTACACTTTGAATTCTATCAATATCAATAATAAGCGACTTCTTATTCAATAATCCATATTTACAGAGTAAATTATTTTCTTTCGTCGTAAGAACAAAGTTATAATATTTTACAATCGTATGAATAATTGAAGCTATCACTACTAATATCATAAAAATTCCAATTGTTAAAATTAAAACTTTTATATCACCAATAACTGACTTGGCATTTTCTTGAAGTAATTCGTCAAAATAAGCTTCATTTCCAAGAATATACTTAAATACATCTCGAATCTTATCATTAAATGCAAGTATTAAACCTAAAGCAGCAAAAAACCTAACCCTCAACAGACCATAAAATGCAAGGTCTTTTACTGATAATTTTAATATTTCTTTTTGGGCTATTTCTACTTTTTCTTCTTTAAGAACAATACATTCTTCACTCTTCCTAATTTTATTTAGTGTCTCTATTAAGAATAATGCAACATCCTTTTTTAAAGGCCTTATCTTAATATTATCCCCAACAAGATTTATATCTACTGAAAACAAATTAAGTGATTGATACAATATATTTGAACTAGTATCAATTGATTGAATATTCTCCAAATTTATGTTCTTTACTTTTTTATTTATTATTCCAGTTGTGTAAATGAGAGTACCATCACGAACTTCATAACTCTTTAAAAAATAATCAAATATACCTATTACTATTAGCAATAAAATACCTGCAAAAATTAGTAAATTAAATTTCCAGTTTTGCTCTTTTAATGCTAATAATATAAGAATTCCATTTAATTTCAATCCCTTTATTAGAGGATCAATAATAACCAAAGGATGTACTCGACTTTTTTTTATATTATTCATCTTTATACCTCCTATAATTAAGGTTATTTTCTAAAATTTTTAGTAAGTTATTTTCTAACTGAATAATATCCTTACCTGAGATATAAAAACTTAATTTATCCGAACCACTATTAACACTAACTTTATATATATTAAACCTTTTAGATAATATATTTTGCTTAATTGTGTAATCTAAAATATTTCTAAGTGGAGATACCTTTTCAAACTTAAAGAATGTATACATTGAAGTTGAAGCTAATTTAAAATGTTCATCTGTAATTTCAAAAAAAGTATTGTATTCATACTTGTCCCTTAGCATTACTACTACACAGTGATTTAAAAATACTAACCCTAAAAGAATCCACATAATAAGATAGATGCCTACACCAAACACTTCGCCAAAACCTATAATATTAAAAATTACAGAAATAAGCACGATACATATCATGCTTATTATGAAAATATTAAAGAAAAAATAATCAACATACAATCTACCTATATATTTTCTCATAAACTTCCCCCTTATTATAATTAATATCCAATAAGATTTAAATCACGCTCACGTTTTATAGTAGTTTCATCTCCATGTCCTGGATAAACTATTTTCTCTCCATCTAGTTTAAAAAGTACATTTCCTAATGAGTTTTTTAAAGCTTTAAAATCTGATCCATATAAGTCATAACGACCAAATCCACTTCTAAATAGAGCATCTCCTACTACTATAAATTTACCAAAATCAAATGAAACTCCACCAGGTGAGTGTCCAGGTGTTGGTAGTACTGTAAATTCCATACCTGCTAATTCATACTTTTTGTTTTCCTCAAATTCAAATTCTGCTGGCTCTGTTATAGGAGCTCTTCTTAATCTAAATGATGTTGCTCCATTAAAATCTGGATTACTTAACCAATCACGCTCATGCCCTGAAATATAAACAGGTGCTTTATAATATTTTCTACATTCATCTAAAGACATAATGTGGTCAAAGTGTGCATGAGTTAATAGTATTGCTTCTATTTTCACATCTAATTCTTCTACTACTTTTTGGATTCTTTCAAAACCTTCACCTGGATCAACAATAAGTCCTCGTCCATCTTTGTAGATAACATAACAATTTTCATCTACCATATCCATAACTATTCTTCTAATTTCTGCTTTTGCCATTTTATCAAAACCTCTCAAATTTATTGTTAACTATATTTTATCTGATTATATACCTAATGGCAAGAATATTCAGCTCTTATTTCTCTATTCTATTACTTTAATAATATTATTTATGACTTAATTCTCTTCTCTTGACACCTTTTTGTTTTTTTTCTTATACTTGTATAGTATGAGATTAAACCTCTTAGTATTTCTAAGAGCACGTATATAAAGGAGAATACAATGAAATTAAATTCATTAGCCAAATTTTCTTTACTTAGTATCTCAATATTACTAATGTCACATCTTGCTATATCACCTGTCATTCCTAATTTATACAGGTTATATAACGCTCAAAATCCTAATATAGGATTAGCTTCTGTTGAATCGTTAACTACTATTCCAGCTATGATGATTACAGTATTTGTGCTATTAAGTAATTTTATTAT
>CAUUEM010000146.1:0-3631 GCA_963544045.1 uncultured Gemella sp.
GAATTTATAATACGTGTTAATGCTGTTTTAAATCCACTTTCATGTGTACCACCTTCATGTGTATTTATATTGTTAGCATAACTTAAAATATTACTAGAATATCCTGTATTATACTGCATTGAGATTTCTACTTCTTTTCCTTCCATCTCACCATGCACATAAATAGCTTCATGTAATGAATCTTTATTTTCATTTAACATTTCAACATATTCTAATAATCCACCTTCATAGCAGAAAGTTTCTTCTTTTTCTTGCCCTTCTCTCTCATCTTTAAGTATTATTGTAATACCTTTATTTAAGAAAGCAAGTTCTCTTATACGTGTTCTTAATATATCATATTCATATACTGTAGTTTCTTGGAAAATTTCTGGGTCTGCTTTGAATCGAATAGTTGTTCCTGTTTTATCAGTTTCCCCAATAACAGTAATTCCTTGAACTACATCTCCACGCTCAAACATCATCGAATGAATCTTACCATCACGATGAACATAAGCTTCTAAATTTGTTGATAATGCATTAACTACACTGGCACCAACTCCGTGAAGACCACCAGATACTTTATATCCGCCTCCACCGAATTTACCACCCGCATGTAGCACTGTTAATATTACTTCAAGGGCAGGTTTTCCTGTTTGTTCTTGAATATCAATTGGAATACCACGACCATTATCTTCAACTCTTATCCAATTATCTTTT
This sequence comes from uncultured Gemella sp., assembly GCA_963544045.1. Lineage (GTDB taxonomy): Bacteria > Bacillota > Bacilli > Staphylococcales > Gemellaceae > Gemella. The sequence continues at coordinate 697 of CAUUEM010000146.1, forward strand.
TCAATTGCGACTGTAATAGTATCACAATGTCCTGCTAAAGCTTCATCAATAGAGTTATCTACTATTTCCCAAACCAAGTGATGTAGCCCTTTACTAGAAGTAGAACCAATATACATCCCTGGACGGACTCTTACAGCTTCTAATCCTTCAAGAACCTGAATCTGATCAGCATTATATTCTTGCATTTGTTTTTTTTCTACCATAATTTTTCCTTTCGTTTTTTTTAAAGTTTATTTAATTAAATATCCTATAAAATTTCACTAATAGTTCCATTATTAATTTTAAAAACTTTAGCTTTTTTTAATAAATCTTCTTTTATATCTGATATCGAAGGTGTTGTTATAAATGTTTGAACATTTTCATTAATTGCATCTAATAGTTTTAGTTGACGATTTCTATCTAATTCACTCAATACATCATCCAAGAGTAAAACGGGATAACTACCCGTCTTAGATTTTAAATAATCTATTTCAGAAAGTTTAAGTGACAAAACAATACTTCTTTGTTGTCCTTGAGAAGCATACATTTTTGCATCTAACTTATTTATAAAGAATTCTAAATCATCATGATGAGGTCCTATTCTTGTACTCCCTCTCATTATATCATCATAAGATTTATCCATTATTTTCTTAATAATATTTTCTTCATTAAAATCTTTATCTTCCACACTATTTATATTAAGCATATCTAATATAGAACTTTTATATTTTAATTCTAAATCTTCTTTATGATTAGATATATTTAGCATATTTTTTTGTGCTAGTTTAGATAAATTCTTTATAAATAAGGCACGTTCTTTAGTAATATACATAGCTATTTTTACTAATTGACTAGTAATAGTCTCAAGATACGCTAAAGAAAGTTCATCTTTTGGATTTTTTCTCATATCTTTTAAATATGAATTACGTTGTTTTAACAAGTGTTGATAAAGTAAATAGTACTTATGATAAATACGAGAAAATTGATAAAACTCTCTATTTATAAACTCTCTTCTCAGTGAAGGTGATCCTTTTATAATTTGCAAATCTTCTGGAGAAAATAAAACAACGTTTAATTCTCCAACAAAGTCAGTTAACTTAGTTTTTTTTAACCCTGCAATTTTTGCACTTTTCCCTTTATTATTTATTCCTAACATTATATCTAGCATTTTATCATTCTTTTCTAGTACACACGACATTGCAGCAGCTTCTTCTCCAAACATAATACACTCACTATCGCTTTTTGTCCTATAACTCTTACCTAATGCTAAGCAAAATATTGACTCAATAATATTAGTTTTTCCATTCGCATTATCACCAACTAAAACATTAAGCGAGGGATGTACCTCTATATTCAAAGATAAATAATTACGAAAATACAATAATTTTAAAGTTTTAATTTTCATTTAAAATAATATATTTTTGATTTTCAATTTCTATTACATCATTAGAATATAGTTTTTTCCCTCGTCTATTTTCCAAGTTACCATTTAGAACTACCTCAACTTCTTGTAAAAAATATTTTGCTTCTCCTCCTGAAGCAATAAATCCTTCAATTTTTAAAAATTGAGATAATGTAATATACTCACTATTAATAAAAATTTTTTTCATTTTACACCTCCAAATAATTAAAATGAAACATAATGTATATAAATATATTTTATACATTATAATTATACCAAAAAAGGTATATTTTATCAAGAAAATGAGCATTTTCCTGTTGAACTTTGTACTCTAAAATTATTGATTCATAGATACTTTCATGTGATTCATCATACTAATTTTTTAAAAAAACATTAAATAAAAAAATACATGATTGTTAGTTGAGTTTTTAAATACATTAATTAAAAAAATAGTATTTTAATGTTAAATTTTATTATTGGAAGGTAAATTATGAAAGCCTTTTTTATTTTACAGTTTTACTTACCTATTGTATAATAAAAGTATAATATTATCTATACTTTTATTAATTAAACTGAGCTTTTATAAAGTTTAGTATGAAGGAGGTAAATTATGTATAGTTGTGAAAAATTAGAAAAAATACTAAATGAAAAAATTATTTCAATTGATGAGACTAGTTATGGTATTAGCAATAAGAATTATATTATTACTACTGAAAATAATAAATACTTTTATCGCACTTCAAAAGATTCTACGAAAATTAATGATAAAGATAATGAAAAAGAAGCTATGGATTTACTTAAAGATGAATCTTATTTTTTAAAACCAATTTATTATAAAAATGATAACTTAATAACTCCATACCAAAAAAATTCAAAAACTTTTATTTCTCAAAGAAATCTTTCTAGTATTGTTAATATAGCTAAACTACTACAAAAATTTCATTCAAAAAAATTCAAAACAAAAAATACTTTTAACCCAATAAATGTATTTGAAAAATATTTGAATGATATTGAAGACTTCAAGATGGATATTAGTCATTTCACATATATAATTGATGAACTAAAAAAAGTATATAAACCTGATAGATTGTGTCATAATGATTTAGTAGAAGGTAATTTTTTATTTACAAAAAACAACATTTTTTTAATAGACTATGAATATGCTGGATTAAATGATTATTATTTTGATATTGCAAGTTTTATATCGGAAAATAATCTTGATTATCAAGAAACTGTTACATTTCTAAAAGCTTACTTCACAGATGAAGAATGTGATTTTAAAAAGTTAGATGTATTTCTTAGATTCTGTGATTTATTATGGTATACGTGGGCCTCATTATTATATGAAAAACGTGGCGAAGAAGTATACAATGAAATCCTTATGACTAAATATAATAGTTTGAAAAATCCAAGATCAATTGTGTATTAAAAAAAGAACAAACACTAATAAAAAGTGTTTGTTCTTTTTTATTTTCTATAATTATTATTTAGCTAAAGCTGCTTTAGCTTGTTCACAAATACTTGTGAATGCTGCTGCATCGTGGATAGCGATTT
>CAUUEM010000147.1:0-3609 GCA_963544045.1 uncultured Gemella sp.
TTATCCGGTGTTAATGTCGCAACTGTTCCATCGTTAAATGTTACTTTTGTTGTTCCATCATTTCCAACTTCCACTTCTTTTACTTTGTCATTTACTTTCTTAACTTCGGCTTTTACTGCTTCTTTTTCTTCTTCTGTTAAGTTAGTTGGCTCTTGTACTGGTGTGATCGCTGGGTCTTTGATTCCATTCGCATCAGCACTCTTAACCGTCTTATTTGACTCTAGCGTTGCTGTTGAGCCTCCAATGAAAGTAATTGTTGCAGTTCCATTATTGTTTACCGTTATATCTGTTGCAGCTGGATTTGCTTTTTTAATTGCTTCTTTTACCTTAGTTTTCTCAAGTTCTGTTAATTTATTTATATTCACCACTGGAGTTATTGCTGGATTCATAACTTTAATAGTAAATACTTCTGTTGCATTAAGCATGTCAGTACTTCCATCCTTATATGTAACAACAACTTTATTCCCATTTAACGTAGCATTTTCTATCTTATCACTAAATGTCGGATTTGCATTCTTTATAGTTTTTGTAAGTTCAGTAGCATTGGGTACTGCATTTACTACACTTGGTCTTGATGGCGTTTTTGCATCATACTTGAATGTTTGTGGTTTCCATATAAAACGAATGCGACCAACTGCACCTGCATCTAAATTAGCACCTACATTTACATAACTTGTATTACCTGCCGCATCTTCTGCAAAAAGATAACGAGTTATTGCTGCACCTTCTTGATAAATACCTTTAGGGATATTTCCTGTTACATTTATAACTGCTGGATTTGCAGATGTTGCAATAGTTTCTGAATGAATACTATTTGCTTTTAAATATAAAGCTGACTGTGTTTTTCCATTTAAATATCCTGTATCTTCATCTCCAAGTCCAGTGCGATCATCTCTTGCAAACGTCAAATATGCTTTAACAATCTTACCTGAATTATCAGTAATTTTTAGAGATATATTATTTTCTTCTCCCGAGTAAACATAAATAACTTGACTCGCTGGATCGTCATAAGGAATATTTATTATCGGGCGTACCCTCTCTTTTGTCGCAATTACTGGATTACTAAAATCCGATATACTTCCTCTTTTATCTATAGCTTTAGCTATCACGTTACCTTCAGGAATACTAGTTGTAGGAGTAATAGTAACCTTGCCGGCAGCATTAGCTATTCCCTCTCCAATTTTATTATTATCTTTATCATATATAATTACTGTTGAACCAGGTTCTGCAGTTGCTTCTATCGGTGTTTTCGTCAGTGCTTTATCTGTGAGATTTGTAGTGATTACAGGTCTCTTTTGAATAGCGTACGCTGCAGAAAACTTATCTTCTGAATTATCTGGATATATAACCGTAACATTTCCTTTGTCATCAACTCTATAAGAAGTTCCAGTCGGTAAATTTGAATTTTCCTGCTTGACAAGTGAAATAATCTTTTCTTTTTCTGCTTGTGTAACATTACTTGGATCTGTTACTGTTACTTTACTGTTTAAGACCGGTGTATATTTTTTAGTAAGTTCAAGCACTGTTATAGTAAGATTAGCTGTTACCGTAGATGATGGATTATTCCTACTCTCTAAGGCTTTATCTCTTTTACCTTTTGCAGCAAATGTGATTGTGTAATCCCCTAGAGGTTGATTCATCGCAACTATACCACTGTACTCAGCTGCACGAAAGGTAATTACTGATGTACCTGCTGTATTTAGATAGCCACCTTTTGGTAGTACTCCATTAATAACTGTAGGGTTATTAGCAACCCAAAATTTTTCTAAATATTTAGCTGCAGCTTGAAGATTTACTTGTACAGAATCACCTCGATAAACTGTTAATTTTCTCTTACTAATCATTAATTGAGTGTTATACCCACCTTTTAATACTGTACCTTCTTCTTGATTTAATGTTTCACTTGTCACCAACACCGGTACGCTTTTAGATGATTCTACTCCACCTACAGGTGTTGAAGTTGCTGTTATTTCTCCTGCTGGTAAACTGTTAGTCGGATAGATAGTTGCAAGCCCTTGAGCATTTGCTACAGCTTCACCAATAATCATATTATTAGCATCATATAATTTTACCGTTGATCCTGCCTGTGCTTTGACAGTAACAACTGATGCTGTACTTGCCTTACCTGCCAAATCGTTCACAATTTCTGGTGATACTCCTGTTTGGGCATATATTTTTCCAGTTCCATTAAATACTGATGTTAATGGATTTACTGTCACTGCTCCCGCTGTGAAAAACAGCATGCATCCAAATACTATGTTCTTTCCTTTTTTTACCATACGCCAATTTTTTTGTACGGTATCCTTTTTGTTAAATATCATAAATCAAAATATTTCCTTTCAAAACTTTCTATATTTCCACTAGATAAATTATACATAAATTTTTAAAAAACTACAATTGAAAACGCCTTTATTTGGGACTTTCTCTTAAGTTAAATTTTATTTTTTCTTGAAAAATATGATTATATTCTGGAATTAGAGATATTCAAAACAACAAATAAAGAGTTACTTGTTTTCTGTAAATTTAATTCAATCCCTATAGTTGTACATTACCTATTTCTAAAAGTATTAATTAATTTAATCATCATACATTTACGTATATATAGTTTTTAATACTAAAGATACTGTAATGAATACAAATGATCCTCTCAAATCTTGATTCCTTAAATACACAATAAATCTGGAACTTATTCACAAGCTCCAGATTTATTTATAACAAAAATAATAATTATAGTAATAACCGTTTATAAAAAACTGGGACTTTTTATTATAGTTTCAGCAGATTATTCTATACTTACATTTCACATACTAATTCAATATTCTTTTATTTATGCTTCATATATGGGAATAGCAACACGTCACGAATTGAAGCTGAATTAGTAAGTAGCATTACTAATCTATCAATTCCTATTCCTAATCCACCTGTAGGTGGCATACCATATTCAAGAGCTTCTACAAAATCTTCATCCATTTCGTAAACTTCTTCGTTTCCTGCATCTTTCTCATCCATTTGAGCTAAGAAACGTTCTTTTTGATCGATTGGGTCGTTTAACTCACTAAATGCATTAGCATGCTCACGTCTTACGATAAATAATTCAAAACGATCTGTAAATCTTTTATCTTCAGTATTAGTTTTAGCTAATGGGGATACTTCTACCGGATGACCATAAATGAATGTTGGTTGTACTAATGTTTCTTCTATAAATGTTTCGAAGAATTCATTAATAATATGTCCAACTTTCATATCTTTTCTTACAGGAACATTGTGTTCTTTCGCTAAAGCATGAGCTTGTTCATCTGACATTTCTTGCCAGAAATCAACGCCAGTAACGTCTTTAATTGCATCTACCATATGGATACGAGCCCATCTTGGTGTTAAATCAATTTCATCTTCACCATACATAATTTTTGTTGTTCCATGAATCTCATTACAAATATAAGCAATCATTGATTCTGTTAAGTCCATAATATCATTATAATCAGCATATGCTTCATATAACTCAATCATAGTGAACTCTGGATTGTGTCGTGTTGATACACCTTCGTTACGGAAAGCACGACCAATTTCATAAACTTTTTCTAAACCACCAACTATTAGACGTTTTAATGG
>CAUUEM010000148.1:0-3561 GCA_963544045.1 uncultured Gemella sp.
CCTGAATTATCATCTAATAGAACTACAATTGATCAAATTAAAATGTGTTTTGATTGTTATAATAATATTGAAGATTGGGAAACAATTTTTGATTAGGAAAGATTGGAGGATAAATATTTTTTATTATGAAATTTAAAGAGACTTTAATTAATAAAAATTTACCTGTTCATGAACAATTAGCTTTTTGTTTGTTGTTAACTGTAATAGGGGGATTTTTCGATGCGTATACTTATGTGAATTGTGGGGGGATTTTCGCTAATGCGCAGACAGGAAACTTAATATTTGTGGGAGTGGATTTAATTGAAGGAAAACTATCTGATGTTTGGCATTATTTAGTCCCAATTATTTCTTTTATATTAGGTGTGTTAGTAAGTAAATTTATAGAAAATAGATACAAACAATTGTCAATATTTAAACATATATATATGTTATTAGTTACTCAAGTTATGGCTTTATCATTTATTTTTCTTGAACATTCTATTTTTGGTATAGATATTCGACCTATTGTAATTTCGTTCATCTGCGCTATTCAATTCGACGGATTTAGAAAAGTAAATAACTTAGTTTTTGCTAGCGTTTTTTGTACAGGTAATTTAAGATCTATGACTGAACATCTATATAAATATATGTTTTTAAAGAAAAAAGAAAGTAAAGATCCGTTTTTCATTTATTTAATAGTCGTGATGGTATTTTTATTTGGAGTGGTTTTAGGTGCTGCTTCATCTAAATATTACGCACATAAAGCTATTTTAGTACCAATAATTATAATTATAATCAATTTATTTTTTGTAGGAAGTATTAAAAGTAAATTTGGAAGAAAAAGATAAAAGTATTATACTTTAAAAATAGTGATTAAGAAATAATTTATTTCTAAAGCTTATTTTTAAAGTATTTTTAATTTAAAAGTATAATTAAATTAGTAAGTATAAATTATTCAAATACATTTACATAAAGTAGCATAGATGATATAATTTAAGTATAATATTTATAATAAGGGGATAGTATTTGTAAAATACTAAGGGGGTATTTTTATGAACAAAAATGATTTTAAAGATTTTCAAAATTATCTAATTGATAAAAAACATTTTTCATCAAACACAGTAAATTCATATGAACGTGATTTGAGAAAATTATTTATTTATCTTGATAGCAATGGCTATGATTGCGATGATATTCGCTCATGGTTAACAGAGGTTTGTATTAATAACTATATGGAATATTTAAGAGATAATAAATATTCAGCTGCTACACTTGCTAGAACAGTATCAACTGTACACGTATATAGCGAATATCTTTTTGACAAAAATATTATTAAAGATAAACCACAGATTGATATTAAAATTACAAAAGATGCTGAACATGATTTAGTTATTTTTACTAGAGACGAGATTGCACAAATATTAGATATTGATACACTTACTTTAAATGATTTTAGAGATAAAGCAATATTTGAATTGTCATATTCAATAGGGATTAAACCTACAGAATGTATTAATTTAGAAATGAAAGATGTTAACCTAGAAATTGGTTATATCAAGTATAGAAAACAAGATAGCTATAGAACAGTAGCTTTAAATACAGAATCAATTGAGGCAATCCGCAATTATTTGGATGCATTAAAAAAACATAAAGTTCCTATTTCTGAGGAAAGTAAATTATTCTTAAACCATGATGGTGAAGGGATAAGTAGACAAGGATATTGGAAAATATTTAAAAAACGTCAAAAAGAACTTGATTTAACAAAAGAATTAAATACAATGAATTTTAGAAATTCTTTAGCTGTTCATTTGTTAGAAGATAATGTACCAATTCAAGATGTTCAAGAGATTTTAGGTTTAAAAAATATACATAGTTTAAAATCATATATTAAAAGTTTGAAAAAAACAAAAGCAATAAAAAGGATGTTTTCAAATCATCCTAGAAAAGCAATGAAATAAAGGAAAATTTTAGTAATGTATAATGTCAATTTGGATGTTTTTCAAGGTCCTTTAGATTTACTACTTCATTTAATTGAAAAAATGGAAATAGACATTTATAATATTCCAATAGCAAAATTAACAGAAAGCTATTTAAATTATATAAATAATAATGATGAATTTTCATTGGAAAATGCTGAAGAATACATAGTTATGGCAGCAACATTAATTCATATTAAAAGTAAAAGTTTACTTCCTGTTTTTAATAATGATGAGCAAGATATAGTTGAAGATGATCTAGTTCAACAATTAATTGAGTATAAAAATTATAAAGAATTAAGTCAAAAATTAGCGGCTCTACATCATAGTAGAGCCCAATATTTAGAAAAAGAAAGTATTGATATTGAAAAGGAAGTTGATTTAAGAAATTTAAATATTTCTTCAAATAAATTACTTCATGCTATGGAAAATATTTTAAAAACTTTCGATAATAATAATGATCAAAGCATTATAAGTTATAAAAGAGAAATATCTTTAGAAAAAATTAAAGAAGATCTTCTTTTTAAATTTGAAAATAATAAAAAAATCTTATTTAATGAATTAATAGATAGTTATACTGAAAAGTATGAGTTAGTACTTGTATTTATAAGTATTCTTACAATGATTAAAGATCAACAAATATTTTGTAGTAATAACAAGGATGAATTATCATTAGAATATATTGTAGAGGAAAAATAAGTATGTTATTAGATGAAACAAAAAAAATGATAGAAGCTTTACTTTTTATAAAGGGTGAAGAAGGACTTAGTATTGAGTTTGTTTCTAATTTTATGGATTTAGAGCAGCATGAAGCTGAGAATATTTTAAATATTTTTACGGAAGAATATAATGAAAATGATAGTTATTTAGTTGTAAAAAATTTTGGAACAACTTATAAATTATTAGTCGAAGATAAAGCATATGATAAAATCAAACATGTTATATCTTCAAAAAATCTTGTTAAGTTATCTAAAGCGTCTATTGAAACCTTAGCAATAATAGCGTATAATCAACCTATTACTAAAGTGCAAATAGATAAAATAAGAGGCGTTAGTAGCGATTCAATAATTCATTCATTGGTCGCTAAGGAACTTATAGTTTCGAATAAAACATTAGATACTATAGGTAAACCTAAATTGTATGAAACAACTGATTTATTTTTAGATGTTTTCGGTTTAGAAAGCTTAGATAAGCTCCCTAAATCTAACGTTTTAGATAATAATGAGTTAAATAACTTTTTAGAAAATTAGGAGGAAATAATGGCAGAAAGATTGCAAAAATTAATTGCTGCATCAGGTTATACATCAAGAAGAAAAGCAGAACAGTTAATACTTGAAGGAAAAGTAACAGTTAATGGAACTGTAGTTAATCAACTAGGTGTAAAAGCAGAACCTAGTGATATTATTATTGTAGAAGGAGTAAGGTTGTTAAAAGAAAATAAAAGATATTATCTATTCTACAAACCTGAAAAAGTAATTACGTCTATGTCTGATGAAAAAGATAGAACTTGTGTAAAAGATTTTTTTGAATCAGTTAATGAAAGAGTTGTTCCTGTAGGGCGTCTTGATTACGATACATCAGGAGCATTGATTATGTCAAATGATGG
>CAUUEM010000149.1:0-3560 GCA_963544045.1 uncultured Gemella sp.
TTAAGCCTATCTTTAGGAAACTTTAAAAACTATGATAAAGATGGTGATGCTTTTTACGATATTATTAGTGCCTTCCAAAAATCAATTCGAGGAAGTGATGTTGATGCATCCCTTTATTACTTAGCACTTCTTATTGATAGTGGAGATTTAGATACTATATATCGACGTATGAGCGTAATTGCTTATGAAGATATTGGTCTAGCTAATCCTAATATTGGCCCTTTTGTACATGCAGCTATAGAATCTGCAAAAATGCTTGGACTACCTGAAGCACGCATCCCATTAGCTAATGCAGTAATTCAATTAGCTCTTTCGATAAAATCCAATACTGCAATTACGGCTATAGATTCTGCACTTAGCGAAATAAAAACAAATCCTAAATTTGTTATCCCTGATCACCTTCGTGATAGTCACTACTATGGTGCTGATAAACTTAATAGAGGCATTGGGTATAAGTACCCTCACAGTCACCCAAGTGGTTATATAAAACAACAATATTTACCTGATAATCTAGTAGGAAGATCATTCTATACTCCAAAAACAAATAATAAGAATGAACAAAATCTTGCTCAATATAAAAAATTTGTAGACAATTCTAAGTAACAAAAAAAGTTAGTTACAAAAGCGTAACTAACTTTTTTATTATTCTCCTAGAATTTTAACTTCGCACTCAAGCTCTACACCTGAATTTTCTAGTACTTTTTCTTGAACTTTTTTAATTAAATTTTTATAATCTTCACAAGTTGCGTTATCAACATTAACCATGAAACCAGCATGTTTTTTAGAAACTTGTGCTCCACCTATAGTTAAACCTTGTAATCCAGCATCTTGAATTAATTTACCTGCAAAGTAACCTTCTGGTCTTTTAAACACTGAACCACATGAAGGATACTCTAAAGGTTGCTTATCTGAACGTTGTTTATTTAAGTCTTCTACTTTAGCAACTATTTCTTCTTTGTTACCTTTATCCATTTTGAAATAAACTTTTGAGATAATTTCTTTTGTTTCTTGTATTACTGAATGACGATATGAAAATTGCATTTCTTCATTAGTATAAATTTTCTTTTCACCATTTCTAGTAAATACTTCTACTTTTTGAACAACTTCTTTCATTTCCCCACCATAGGCACCAGCATTCATAAATATTGCTCCACCTACACTTCCAGGTATACCACATGAAAATTCAAGATTTGTTAAACTATTTTCTATACAAAAATCAGCTAATTCTTCTAAAGTTGTTCCTGCATAACAAGTTAGTATATTATCTTCAGATAAAGTAATATTATTTAATTCACTTGTAATTACTACAATTCCTCTAATACCATTATCTGAAATTAAAACATTAGAACCATTACCTAGTATAGTTAAATCTATATTATTTTCATTACTATACTTAATAATGTTTTGGAAATCTTCTTCTGATTTTGCTCTTACTAGTATATCAGCATTTCCTCCTGTTTTTGTAAAACTATATTTTTTTAGAGCTTCATTCTCTAAAACAACACTATTTTTTAAAATATTTTTTATAGCTTCTATTCTAGACATCTTTCTCAATCCTCTTTATCATTTTGTTTATAAATTCTATTTTATTAAGTGAATACTCCTTATAAGAACTCTCACAGTTTTCACTTTTAAATTTATTGTATTCTTCTATTAAATTTTTGTTATTAAATACTTCCTTGAATCTCAAGAAATCTTGATGAATATCTGTGCCTCTTTGAACAATATATAAAATTACATCATAACTCATAGTAAAATAGTCTGTTAATCGGGCATACTTAATTATACCTTTTATACCATTGTGAGCTATTCTATGGTAATTAATATTGTTAAGTCTTTTTTCATCAAATATTGTTATTTCATGTAAATTTTCAACAACTACAAGAATGTCTAATATTCTTTCCCCATATAATCCTTCTCTACTTGTGGCTCCAATATGAATAAATTCACATTTAGGCATTTTAGGGATTTCTTGTATTTTTTTTATTTCATTATTAAAAGTGTTACTGTATTCATTAATATTTATAATTTTTTCAATTTTAATTGTTCTCTTATTCATATAAAAATCCGATCTTAAAATTAAATATCTTTTACATTATAGACGTTATTCGTGATAAAGTAAAGCTATTTATTGAATTCTTTTCTACTTACAACAGTCATTGTAGCAAAAACAATCTATAGTATGGTCATTTACCATACCTATTGCTTGCATATAACTATAGATAATTGTACTGCCTACAAAGGTAAATCCTCGCTTTTTCATATCTTTACTAATAGCATCTGATAACTCAGTTTTGCTTGGGACATCTGAAGAAGTTTTATGATTTAAATTTATAGTTTTATAGTTTGTAAAATTCCATATATATTTATCGAACGATCCAAATTCTTCTTGTATTTTTATAAAAGCTATAGCGTTTTTTCTTACACCATATATTTTTAATTTATTTCTTATAATACCTTCATCACTACGTAATGATTCTAAGTATTCATCACTATAATTAGCACAAATATTATAATCAAAATTATCAAAGGCTCTTTTAAAGTTTTCTCTTTTCTTTAAAATTAATGACCAGCTTAAACCAGCTTGCATCCCTTCTAAAATCAGATACTCAAACAATTCTCTTTCATCATGAGTTTTTCTTCCCCACTCTGTATCGTGATATGCTATATCTAATTCACCTTTTGCCCATGAACATCTCACTTTATTCATTAACTTCCTCCATATTTTCATTTACAATAGCGATCATATCACGAATTCTTCTAATACTATATTTTTCTTTTTTATCTATTTCTAAGTAGAATCCATCTTTCGCAACTATTCTAACATCTTTATGCGGTGTTAATGCAGAAAATAGTTCTTTACCTTTTAATCTAGACAGTATATTTTTGTCAAAACCAACTATTACCTTATTAGCTAATTCTTTAATACTCTCTACAGAAGTACTTTTAGCCATAACTTTTAAATAACAAATATCTACTAAATTATTAACTTCTTGGCCAAAATCAGAAAATCTATCAATTAAATCTTCTACAATAATATCTATTTCCTCATCCATTGTAGCATTATTGAATCTCTTATAAAAGTCAATTTTATCCGCATCACTGCTGATATAGTCTTTTGGAATAAATGCATCAACATTTAACTTAATTTCTAAAGTTTCTTCTTCTACTTCAAAAACGTCTTTAGTTAGTTTTGGAGCTACTTCTTTAATAATATTTTCGTAGTATGATATATCTTGAGTTTTATCTTTTTCTAGTATAGGTTCTAAAACACCTTTTTTAGCTTGTATTTCTTGTTCCAACATCTGTGAGTACAGAGTATATCCAACTGAATCAATAAATCCATGCTGTCTTCCCCCTAATACATCACCAGCACCACGAATTGATAAATCTTGCATAGCAATCTTAAATCCACTTCCCAAAGTAGTGAAGTTTTTTATAGCTGAGAGTCTTTTTTCTGAATTCTCAGTTAGTGATTTAAATGGTTTATACATTAAATAAGCATATGCTTCTCGACTACTACGACCTACACGACCTCTTAGCTGATAAAGCTGACTAAG
>CAUUEM010000150.1:0-3549 GCA_963544045.1 uncultured Gemella sp.
TAATATCAATTCTACAATAATATTTTTTAAAAAGCAAGTAATAGTATGTTATTTTTAATTAGTTTTCTGAAAATTTTCAGTTAAATATTTTCTTTACTTTATACTATTAAACAAAAATAAATGCTACTAAGATGAAAATCTAGTAGCTTTTATTTAGAACTATTTACCTAATATTTTTTGTCTCAACTCTTTACCTTTAGATTCAACTTTAACCTTTGGTGTAAGACGTATATCTGCTCCTGACGCATAATTAAATAGTGTTTGTTTTTCTGCATAATATTCGTTATTTTCTATTTCATATTTTTCTAATGAAAAATCAAAGTTATATATTTCTTCAAGTAAAGTTAATACATTATGTAAGTTTTTTTCTACTAAAGTATCTAATTCATTGCTAGTGTATGCTTTAGTTACATCAGCACCATGAATAGATGTCCCTTTTTTAGTAGTTCTTAAAAACATAACTTCACTAGTTGCTTCAGAAAACTCACTTTGTAATATTAAATCACTATTACCTAATCCACGAAGACGATAATCTTTTATAGTTTTTCCTAATTTTGCAATTTCTCGATAAAATATTCCTAATATATCTTCACTTTTTTTATTAAATAACATTTCACATGCTAAAGAATAAGTTAAAATTTGAGAAATAAAACCTAATTCCAAACTTTCTAAAGAGAAGTCAGTTTTACTACTCTTATAATCAATAACCGATATATTTTTTTCTAAGACATCTACTCTATCAATAAAACCAACAAAGTTAATAGATGGAATATTATATTTTTTACTTAAACTCTTCTCTACTACTTTATTACTTTCTAATTCGCGACATCTAATAACATCATTATGTATTTCTAACAAAAACTCTTTTTCTAAAAATGTCGGAGTAAATTTAGTTATTGCATAATACTTTATTTCAACAGCAATAGCTATAGTTAATCGATTTATCATATTTTGTAATATATAGTCGTGAGTATTAAGCATACTAATTATATTTAAGACATCTACTATGTCACTACTAGTATTATTATATATTACTTCATTTACAACTTGTCTTATATTAAATCTAGATACAATATCTTCATCACTGACAATATCTATATCAATCTTACTACCACTTCTTACAATAAAGTTTACAACTCTATCATCTGACATAACAGCGTGGAAAAATCTACCCATTAATAAGCTATCTATTTCTACCTTTGTTTCTTCCTTAACACCTAGTATTCTTTTTACGAAGAATAAATATGGATTTTTCTCATAATCTGAAACTTTAGAAATACTAAACCTTGAAAACTTATTGTTTTTAATAGATAAGAAATCTTGAATATTTTTTTCCGATAATTCAAATTTATATTCCTTAATTACTTTTTCTAAATAGTTTATAACTATATCATCTTTATCTATATAAATTTTATCAGTTAATTCACCATGAACCACATAATCTAAATTAGCATTAACTTTTCTTATAGAAACATAATTTTCTAAAAACTTAGCTAATACTTTCGATAGTTTTTCTACCTCTTCTGTTCCACTATCTTTAATATCCATGAATCGTCGATATAATTTAGAAAATAAGTAGTTAAATTCTTTAATTGTCAGTATTTCACCTATATTATCTAAATAATAATCATAATATGATAAATTAAACTCTAAAATTTTATCTGTATTCTTTTCTTCTATTCCATTAAGAAGATTTTTCACAACGGCTAAATATGGTGAAGGAAAACTCTCCTTAAAGCTTTTATCTAATAAACTATATGAAATATAGGTCTTTGTTGTTGCTCTAGTTAAAGCAATATAAGCTACAAATTCTTCGTCTATAAGTGCGCTTCCAGTTGTTGGCGATAAAAATATGCTATTATCAATAAATTGTTCTTTATCATTATCATCTAATAATCCATCTTGCTTCGTAGCTGGTAAAACATCTTTATTAAATCCAATTACAAAAACATATTTTTTATTTTCTACCTTGGCTAAATCCATAGTCGACATTATTATAGAGTCGCTTATTTCAGGAATTGAACGATATTTAATTGATTTCAATCCTATTATTAATAACTCTACAAACTTGTTGTATGTAATATTTTCTGAACCAAATCTTTCTAGAATATTATTTAAAAGCTCTAATGTTTTCCTATATACTTGTCGATCAATACTATCAACTTTTAGCTCTTCAATATCATCATATTCTCCGTCTTCTTTATCTAAATACATTCTGATATTACAATAATCAAAGAGATCTTCAATTCTCTTTATATATCTTTTTATTTGAAGATTTTTACTTTTAGAAATGGCCTCTATTTTTTCATAGAGGTTAATTAATAAATCTCTTAATATTTCTAGCTGCTTTGGTGAATATAAAGAGCCTCCTTTTGTAAAGTACTCTTTATTTAAATCTTCTTTATCAACTACTAGTCTTTCTTCCAAGATATTTTCTAAATCAGCTATAGTAATTGTCCTTACACTATTTAAGATTTCATTAAAAGTATATTCTTTAAAATGGTGGTTAATTAAATTTTCTTCAAGTGCTAATTTACCAATTAGTTCTTCCTTTTTTAGACTCTTATAATTTTTATAGAAATCTTTTTCGGTAATATTATTATCACCAAACAATACATATGATAGAACACTTAGTTTATATAAATACTCAAAATTAGTTAAATTTGTTTTAATAATATTTAAAATTCCGTCTCTAAAATTAAATCTTTCAACATTTAACACTTGATCCAAAAATTTAATTAGTCTATGATTACTCACATCAATATCTCTATCAAGATGTATTTCTAATCCATAATCTCTAAATATATATTCGTAGTTTTCATAAATACTATCTCTATATAAAATTGCGATATCTTCATTATTTACTTCTTGATGTTCTTTTAATCTCAAGATTTCTCGCGAAATAGTTTTAACTTCTAATTCTTTATTTTTAGAACGAATAATTTCAACACTATTATCTATTTCATTTGCTGATTTGAAAGCTTTATAATACTTATCCGCTAAAGTTAATATTGACTCACCATTGAACCTATTACTATGTTGATCTAGTATATTATAATTTACTACTTTATTTTCCAAAATTTCTAAATTAATAGTATAAGTTTCTCCATTATTTATTAAAGCTATTACTGAGAAGTCAATTTTATTATTTCTTCTTAGAATTTCATTAATACTAGCTACCATTTCATGAGATTTTCTAAATACATCTAATTTATACTTTTCATATTTATACAGGTCAGCTAAGTAAAACATATTATATTCTAATTTATCTAAATCATAACCAGCTGCAATTTGTGTTAATTCAAAATTAAAATATCTATTTGCGTCACTAACAACACTTAGAACAACTTTCTTTGATTTTAAAATTAACTTTTCTATATAGTTGTATTCTTGTGCTGTGAAATTATAATATGCATCTATATAAAATATATACTCACTTAAATCCAGATATTCACTATACAGTAACAACTCATTTATATAGTCTTGCTTATCAAAAATACTGTCTTCTTTAGATAATCTTGTATATTCTGTATATATTTCTAGTATAGC
>CAUUEM010000151.1:0-3523 GCA_963544045.1 uncultured Gemella sp.
CGTGGTATTCATTCATCAGTTAGTGATTATTCAATTGTAACAATGCAAGATTTATTAGATAAAGATGCAAGCAGCAGAATGAATGTTCCATCAACAGTTGGAGGAAACTGGGAATGGAGAATGCTTGCGGAAGATCTAACAGAAGAGAAGAAAGAATTTATAAAAGATCTAACAAACAGATATGCGAGAGAAAGAGAGGATAACGATGAAATTTAGTAACTATGTATTAGATAAAACAGGAAAAGAATTAAGTTCTTTAAATAATAAAGAAATCTATGTACAATTATTAAACTACGTTAAAGAAGAAGCTGATAAGAAGCCGTTAAATACTGATAAGAAAAAAGTTTATTATATTTCTGCTGAGTTTTTAATTGGTAAATTATTATCAAATAACTTAATAAATTTAGGGATTTATGAGGAAGTTGAAAAAGAATTATTAGCAGCTAATAAACGTCTTAGTGAGGTAGAAGAAGAGGAGTTAGAACCATCATTAGGTAATGGAGGTCTAGGTCGACTAGCTTCATGTTTTATCGATTCAATTTCATCATTAGGAATTAATGGTGATGGAGTTGGATTAAACTATCATTGTGGATTATTTAGACAGGTATTTGTGAAAAATGAACAACATGCTGAACCAAACTTCTGGATTGAAGATTCTTCATGGTTAAGAGATACCGATATTAAATATACAGTTCCATTCAAAAATTTCAATTTAACATCAACACTAAAAAGAATAGATGTTCTAGGATATAAAAAAGATACAAAAAATTATCTAAACTTATTCGATATTGATTCAGTTGATAGTAATATTATTGAAGATGGAATTAGCTTTGATAAAACAGAAATAGAGAAGAACTTAACATTATTCTTATATCCAGATGATAGTGATAAAAATGGTGAGTTATTACGTATTTACCAACAATACTTTATGGTATCAAATGCAGCACAATTAATTTTAGATGAAGCTATCGCAAAAGGAAGTAACGTTCATGATTTATATGAATATGCTTATGTTCAAATAAATGATACTCACCCAAGTATGGTAATTCCTGAATTAATCCGTTTATTAACTGAAAAACATGGAATTAGCTTTGAAGAGGCATATACTATTGTGCAAAAAATGACTGGTTACACAAATCACACAATTTTAGCAGAGGCTTTAGAAAAATGGCCAATAGAATATTTAGAAGAAGTAGTTCCGCACCTTGTTAAAATTATTAAAAAACTTGATGCAGTTATTCGTGAAAAATATGAAGGTGAAGATATCCAAATTATCGATAAAGATGATAAAGTACATATGGCTAATATGGATATTCACTTCTCAAATAGTGTAAATGGAGTAGCATACTTACACACAGAAATACTAAAAAATTCTGAATTAAAACACTTCTATGAGTTATATCCAGAAAAATTCAATAACAAAACAAATGGTATTACTTTTAGACGTTGGCTAGAGTTCTCTAATAGACCATTAGCAGCTTATTTAAAAGAACTAATTGGTGATGAGTACTTAACAGATGCAACAAAATTAGAAAAACTATTAGCATTTGTTGACAGCAAAGAAGTAGCAGCTAAACTAGAAGAAATCAAACATGAAAATAAACTAGTTCTTAAAGAATATCTAAAAGAAACTCAAGGAATTGAATTAGATGAAAATAGTATTATCGATACACAAATCAAGAGATTCCATGAGTATAAACGTCAACAAATGAACGCTTTATATGTAATTAAAAAATATTTAGATATTAAAAATGGTAAATTACCTGAAAGAAAAATTACTGTATTCTTTGGTGGTAAAGCAGCACCAGCTTATATTATAGCTCAAGATATTATTCACTTAATTCTTTGTTTATCAGAGTTAATTAATAATGATCCAGAAGTAAACAAATACTTAAATGTATTCCTAGTTGAAAACTATAATGTAAGTGTTGCGGAAAAATTAATTCCAGCAACTGATATTAGTGAACAAATTTCATTAGCATCTAAAGAAGCTAGTGGAACTGGTAATATGAAATTTATGTTAAATGGAGCACTAACATTAGGAACTCTAGATGGAGCAAATGTTGAAATCGATGAGTTAGTTGGACGTGAAAATATCTATATCTTTGGTAAAGAAAGTGATGAAATTATTAAACTTTATGAAACTAGTGGTTATGTATCTAAAGATTACTACAAAAAAGCTGGTGTAAAAGAAGTAGTTGATTTTATCGTTTCTGATGACTTAGTAAAACTAGGAAACAAAGAAAGATTAGAAAGACTATACAATGAGTTATTAAATAAAGATTGGTTTATGACACTAATTGATTTTGAAGAATATTACGCTAAAAAAGAAGAAATGTTAGCAGACTATGAAAATCGTGAATTATGGCTTAAAAAAGTAATTGTTAATATTGCTAAGGCCGGATTCTTCTCATCTGACCGTACAATAGATCAATATAACAAAGAAATTTGGAATAAATAACTATATGAAAGAGGGAAAGAATATGAAACTATTAACGATTAACGTTCATAGTTGGTTAGAAAATAATCAGCTTGAAAAACTTGATATCTTAGCAAAAACTATCGTAGAAAAAAAATATGATGTTATCGCAATGCAAGAAGTTAATCAGCTGATTAATAGTGAAAATGTTTATTCAAACATAAAAAAAGATAACTTTGGAAAGATGTTATTAGATAAAATAAATAGTTATGGGGAAAGCGGCTATAGTTATTACTGGACTTATTCTCATATTGGTTTTGACAAATATGAGGAAGGTCTAGCAATACTAGCTAAGGGTAAAGTGTGTGATGTAGAGGATTTCTACTGTACATCACACCAAGATATCCACTCTATATCTTCAAGAAAAATATTAAAGGTAACGTTAGAAATAAATAATCAGACAATAGAATTTTATAGTTGCCATATGAATCTACCTACTTGTGAAGATGAAAATATTAGAGAAAATCTTTATAATCTAGTTAACCATACAGATGACTCTAATTTAAAAATCTTTATGGGTGATTTTAATACAGATTATTTTAATCAAAAAAAAGATTACAACATGATTATAGAAATGGGACTTTTTGACACTTATGAAATGGCTCAGAAAAAAGATGATGGTGTAACAGTATATAAAAACATAAGTGGTTGGGAAGATTCAATGAACAAGAAAAAGCTAGATTATATATTTAGTAATCGTGAACTTAATGTTACGGAAAGTAGTGTTATTTTTAATAATACTAATTATCCAATAATATCAGATCACAATGGTTTAGAAGTAACAATAGCAGAAAAATAAAAATAAAAAGGAGGATAATGTTATGTTACAAAAGATTCAGCGTTTTGGAGGAGCTATGCTAATGCCATCGATAATCTTCGCATTCTTTGGATTAGTAGTAGGTTTAACTTCAATATTTAAAAACCCTAACTTAGTAGGGAGCATCGCGACAGAAGGTACTTTATGGTATAATTTCTGGTTCGTAGTAGAGCAAGGAGGATGGACAATCTTCAATCAAATGCCAGTAGTATTCGCACTTGGTATTC
>CAUUEM010000152.1:0-3523 GCA_963544045.1 uncultured Gemella sp.
GTGGATGGGCAGCTTCTCACTCATTAGAAGGAGCTCAAAAAGAAGCTAAAAAATTTCTTGATAAACGTAATGAATGGAAGAATGTTTTTAGCAAGTAAAATTACTTATTAAAAATGATATCCTAATAATTTTTACCAACCCCAAAAAATTATTTGAAATTCTTTTTTTGAGGTTGGTATTTACTTATTTAATTAGAATGCTCTTTTCTCCTTTTTCTACTTTATTTTTCTTCTATAAAAATTTGACAAATTTTCTAATGTTATTGAATGATTTTGAACATTAATTTATTTGTTTTACTGTCTTGTCAGCTGTTAATATCGCTATTGTTCCATCTTTAAATACTACCGTTACCGTACCATCATTTTCCACTACTACATTACTAGCTTTCTTATTTGCTTTCTTAACTTCTATTTTTACTTTTTCTTTTTCTTCTTCTGTTAAATTAAATATGTCTTTTACTAAAGTTATAACTGGAACTTTTACTTCATCTGCATCTGTTACGTTTATCAATTTTTCTGGTGAAAATTTCACTATTATGCTAGTTCCTAATGTTATTAATTCAGTTGATAATTTTTGACTATTTCTAACTGTCCCCCTTACTGATTCTTGTTTCCATGAACGTTTTTTGTATCTTTTCTTTCTTCTTTTCTCTACTTGTTTAGCTTTTTCTTCTTGCTCTTTTACTTGTTCTTGTTTTTTCTCTTGAGCAAAATTTGTTGCTTCTTCTTGAGTTTTTTGTTGTTCTTGATTATTTCCTTTTGTTGGTTTTGTTGTTTCTTCAGCTACAGTAGGATTTGTTTCTTTATTATCTTCAACAGCAACAGTCTCTACCCCTTTTAAAGCTACTCTGCTATCTATTAAATTAATTCCAAGTTTAGCTAATTTATTAGTCACTTCATTTACTGTATCTTGGAAAGCTAATTTGTTCTCTAATACACTATTAGCTTCATCTAAAACTTTTAAAATAGTTTCTTTATTTTGAGCATAAGTTTTAGTTGTCTCTTGATTTTTCCCATTTAAATCTACAGTTGCATTAACTAATTTTGTTGCTGCATTAACTACAGACGTTAATTGTAATTTATTCGCTTCATTCACCAATATAGGCACTACTATATTATTTACCGTATTATCATCTAGATATAAAACTTTAACAATAGCTTGTTTAGAACCTAATCCTGACAATAAATCATCTTTAGATAAAATTGATAATTTAACATTTATCGGAAGTTTTGAAGTATCTACGCGTTTTAGAATTTCATTATCAGTGACTGTATTTCCATACATTACTGACAATGGTTTATTATCAACTAATGTAGGTAAAAATGTAGCACTTAACGTACCTTTTTCAGCAGATACTAATTTCAGTTTTTTCTCTAATGGATCAATATAACCAACTCCACTCATTCCTTGACGTTTTCCGAAGTTAAAGTCTTTATGATTATTCATTCTACTTTCAAAATATGAAGTATTTGCATGAGCTCCAAAACTATTACCGATACTAATTTTATACTTAGGTTGTAAGAATTTAGGAATAACATTATCATTATCTGTGTAATAGTTTGTTATTTCTTTATTTAAAGTCATCTTATCAGTTAAATCACTAGCTTTAGCCATTGAACCTCCACCGAAGAAATTAAATAATCCTGTATAAATTTTTGGTGCATTAAATGTATACGTCCCTCTATAAGCAGCAAAGTTATTTTGTTTTGCTTCTGCTGTTGCACGTAAAGTTAAATATCCCCCTAATGAGTGTCCCGTAATATATAGATTAGTAATACTCTTATCGTTTCTCAAAGCATTAATTAAATCTTTTGTTGCGATACTCTGATTTGATTCATTTCCTAAAACTAATGCAGCATCGGCTTTTAAATCTCCTGCTTGAGTTACATTAGTTCCTGCAATAGCTAAAACCTGAATTTTCTCTCCATTTAAAAATGGAAGGTTATTTTTTGTTTCAAATAAAGCTGCATCTAAACCATTATCTTGATGATATGTTTTTTTTAGAGTCCAAAATGGTGCAAGCTCATTGTTCATCATTTTGTGAAGATTAGATTTTAATACACCTTCAGGAATATCTTTTGTTAATATATT
This sequence comes from uncultured Gemella sp., assembly GCA_963544045.1. GTDB lineage: Bacteria > Bacillota > Bacilli > Staphylococcales > Gemellaceae > Gemella. Next base: position 2,092 of record CAUUEM010000152.1, read on the forward strand.
TTCAATGTTATTATCTTTTTCATAAACTAAACTCATAAACATTGCCATATCACGGGCAGAAACATTCCAAAGAAGTTTATCTTTATCTTCATTATCTGCAATACCATCTCCATCAGTATCATTAAGTTTTGGATGGACATTATATCCTAAATATGTTCTACCATCTTTTTTATAAATATATAATTCATCCTTATTTAAAATACCATCCCCATCATCATCTCCATCAGGATTTAAAACAGCATTTTTATATAATAGATTATCGTATTTTCCACCTTCTAAACCAATGTACCCTTTAGAAATAGCTTCTGCATACTCAGGTGTTAATTTCGAAATGATTTGAACACCTTTTTCAACATTTTCAGTTTCAACCTCTACTTTATTTGTAGTTTGTTTAGCATTATCTTGTTCATTTTTCTTAATTATATTAGTTAATAATTCTTTTATATTACTACTATCTGTAGTACGTTTATCTAAGACATTTAGTTCAGTAGCTGTAGATTTATTATTTTTGTTAGTTTCTACTTCTGTTTTATTTGAATTATCTTTTTTATCCGTATTAGTTGATGGTGTAACTTCTACCTTATTCTCTTCAACGTTATTTACTTGTGCCGATACATTACTTTCTTTAGAAGTTTGTTGTTTATTAGTTTCAACTGCCACTTTATTTTCAGGAACAATATCAGCTGTTGATTGAGCTTTAGATACTGTAGTTGTTGCTACTTCCGTTTTATTCTCTTCTACTTTATCACTAGCTTGAGCATTTGATCCTAAGAATAATATTGATCCTATTGCTACAGATGCTATACCTACCGTGAATTTTTTTATCGAATACTTTATTAATCTATCTTTTTTAAACATATATTTCTCCTTAACAAATATCTTCTTTAATTAGTCATTTTTGAAAATTGTTATTTTAAAAATATTATATTTATATATTATTACAAATAACTTTTACTATTATAACTAAATCTAAAACTTTTTACAAACTAATTAAAGAAATATATTTTTATTATAATTAAGAAAAAAATATATTTTTTTATAATTTTCTTTTATACAATACATATAAACTACATCTTTTATCTCTGTTTAACTATTAATTAAACTTAAATCAATTCTACTTAATATTTCAATATATTAAAATATATAAAATATTTATTTCTTAATCGATTTATAAAGACTCCTTATTTTTTTAAAAAAAATTTAAAAAAGCAGATTGAAAATATCAATCTGCTTTTCTTTATTTAGTCGCTAAGCTACGAATCGCATTTCTGTCTAATTCGATTTCTACTTTAGGTGCTATTCTTACTTTTACTGTTAAAGTTCCTACTTCAACAATATCACCATAGATTCCTGCAAAAGTTACTATTCTATCTCCTTCTTTTAAAGAATCTTGAAGAAGTTTTAATTCTTTATTTCTTTTAGATTGTGGTCT
>CAUUEM010000153.1:0-3478 GCA_963544045.1 uncultured Gemella sp.
GTATAACTGCATTTCTAATGATTTACAGTTGTTGGAATATGACTATAAATAATGTAATAGAAAATGTATATATTGCATCATTTTGTATGATGGTGCTTTCGGTATTAAGTGTTTCAGTAATGACTAGTGATGCTGTTTCACATATCCCAGGTTATGAAGTATCAATAAATCGTGTAAAAGATTTCTATGAACAAGAGAGTGATGAAAACAAAGAAATTATTGGTTTAAAAAATACAGATGGTAATATTATTGATATAAAAGATTTATCTTTTGAATATGAAGAAGGAAAAAATATCTTAAATAATATTTCATTAACAATAAAAAAAGGTGAAAAGGTAGCTATTCTTGGAAGAAGTGGAGTAGGTAAGTCTACATTAGTCAAACTTCTTACAGGTACCTATTCAGACTATAAGGGTGAGATTATAGTACTAAACAAAAAACCTAATGAATCTATGTTAGGAAATGACATTTCACTATTAAATCAGAAACCATATCTTTTTGATATGACTATTAGAGAAAACCTTAAACTTTCGTTATTAGATTCGGATCTAGATGAATCACAAATTGACCAAAAAATTAATGACAGTTTAGAAAAGTCACAGTTAACTAATCTAATTAATAATTTACCAGAAGGAATTGATACAAATGTTTTTGAAACAGGAAGTAGATTTTCTGGAGGAGAACGTCAGCGTATAGCTTTTGCTAGAAGTATTATTCAAAATAATGAATTATTATTATTAGACGAGCCTACTGTTGGATTAGATCCAAAAACAGAGCATGAATTATTAACTACAATTTTTGAATCTAGTAAAGACAAGACTATTGTTTGGATTACACATCATTTAAATTCAATTGAATATATGGATAGAATAATATTCATAAAAGATGGAGAAATTGAAATGGATGGTAGTCATAGAGAATTATATGAGAATAATGAAAAATATAAAAAATTGTACGATATGGATAATATAAAATAAAGAGATATTAAGGTGAGACTTTGATGTCTCTTTATTCTTAGAATGGATTAAGTTTACTTATATATAATCTATATTTTGTGTTATAATATTATAATTAGAATAAAATTTAATAAAGTATGTTAAATATTTACTAATAGTTAGAGGTTGCAAATGAAAAAGAAGAATAAAATAATAATACAAGGTGCGAGAGAAAATAATTTAAAAAATATAAACTTAGAAATACCTCGTGATCAGTTCGTCGTAATTACAGGACTTAGCGGGAGTGGAAAAAGTTCGTTAGCTTTCGATACTATATATGCAGAAGGACAACGTCGATATGTTGAAAGTTTAAGCGCATATGCTAGACAATTTTTAGGTAATATAGAGAAACCAGATGTTGATTTAATAGAAGGATTATCTCCAGCGATATCAATAAATCAAAAAACAACATCGAAAAATCCAAGATCTACCGTGGCTACTGTCACTGAAATTTATGATTATCTTAGATTATTATATGCAAGAATTGGTGAGATTTATTGTCCTAATCATCATGAAAAAATCGAGAGTAGCTCAATAAGTCAAATAGTAGATTCCATTATGGAAATGCCTGAGAAAAGTAGAATACAAGTAGTTTCACCAATTGTAAAAGAGAAAAAAGGAACACATAAAAAATTAATTGATAAACTAATTAAAGAGGGGTATATTAGATTTAAAATTGATGATGATTTGTATGAAGTTGGTGATATTCCAGAATTAGATAAAAATAAAAAGCACTCTATAAGTGTAATTATTGATAGGATAGTTATAAAAGAAGGTATAGAAACAAGACTTGCTGATTCATTAGAAACATCATTAAATTTATCTAATAATGATTTAGTTGAGATAGATGATGTTATAGAAAATACGACGCAATTATTCTCAACTAAATATAGTTGTAAACATTGTGATTTTACTTTAGGTGATTTAGAACCAAGAATTTTTTCTTTTAATAATCCTCAAGGTGCGTGTCCTGATTGTGATGGTCTAGGAATGCATGAAACAGTTGATGTTAATAAAATTATACAGAAGGATTTATCGATAAATGATGGAGCAATAATAGTATATAATAATGCAACATCAACTTATTATCCTAGTTTAATAAAATGTGTATGTGAACACTTTAAGATAGATATGAATCTTCCCTTTAAAGAATTATCAAAAGAGAAACAGGACACTATTTTGTATGGTAATAAAAATGAGGAAATTAAACATACTTATATAAATGATGATGGTGTACAACGTACAAGATTCGTTTATTTTGAAGGTGTGGCAAATAATATTTTTAGACGTTACAAATCTGGTATGACAAAAGCTACAAGAGAAGCAATGTCTAAATATATAAAAGAAGATTTATGTAATAGCTGTAAAGGTCAACGTTTAAAACCTGAGATATTATCAGTATATGTTGCAGGAAAAAATATTGCAGATATTTGTGAGATGTCAATTCAAGATAGTTATAAATTTTTCAATGAGATTCAATTAAGTGAAAAAGATTATACTATCGCAAAATTAGTATTAAAAGAAATTAAATCAAGGTTGCAATTCTTAAATGATGTAGGACTAGATTATCTAACACTTGACAGAGCTTCAGGAACGCTTTCTGGTGGTGAAGCGCAGCGAATTCGACTTGCGACACAAATAGGTTCAAAATTAATGGGTGTAACTTACATACTTGATGAACCTTCAATTGGACTTCACCAGAGAGACAACGAAAAACTTATTAATACTATGTTATCAATGCGTGATTTAGGTAACACTGTATTAGTAGTGGAGCATGACGAAGAAACAATGTTAGCATGTGATTTTATTATTGATATAGGACCAAAAGCAGGAGAGCAAGGTGGGGAAGTAGTTGCAGTAGGGACACCAAAAGAAGTTATGAAAAATAAAAAATCTATAACTGGAGCATACTTATCAGGAAGAAAAAAAATTGAAGTTCCTACAGTACGTCGTGAAGGTAATGGAAACTTTATTGAAATTAATAGAGCTAAGAAAAACAATCTAAAAGATATATCAGTAAAATTTCCACTTGGTAAGTTTATTGGAGTAACTGGAGTTTCAGGTAGCGGTAAGTCAACATTAGTAAATGAAATCTTATTTAATTCTGTAAAAAATATTTTAAATAAAGAAAATATTGATACAACTGTAGTTAAATCAGTTAAGGGTGTTGAGGGGAATATTGATAAAATTATTGATATTGATCAAAGCCCAATAGGAAGAACTCCGAGAAGTAATCCTGCTACATACACTGGAGTTTTTGACGACATTAGAGATTTGTTTGCAAGTACTAATGAATCGAAATTACGTGGATACAAAAAAGGTAGATTTAGTTTTAATGTAAAAGGTGGCCGTTGTGAGGCCTGCACAGGAGATGGTATTCTGAAAATAGAAATGCATTTTCTACCTGATGTTTATGTACCATGTGAAATATGTAAAGGTAAAAGATACAATAGAGAAACTTTAGAAGTTAAATATAAAGGTAA
>CAUUEM010000154.1:0-3466 GCA_963544045.1 uncultured Gemella sp.
AAAAGTGTATTATAATTAATATAAAGTAAATAAATGAGGTGAATAATAATGAAATATGAAACTATGTTAGAACGTTTTTTAGGATATGTTAATTTTAAATCTAGATCGGATGCTAGTAGTACAACTCTTCCATCAACACCGGAACAAAAAGATTTTCTTCGTATGTTAAAAGGTCAATTAGAAGAGTTAAATCTTAAAGATATTGTTCTTAATGAAGAAAACTGGTTCTTAACTGCAACGCTACCTGCAAATACAGATAAACCATATGATAAAATAGGTTTCATTTCACATGTTGATACAGCTGATTTCAATGTAGAAGGAATTAGCCCACGTGTAATTGAAAACTATGATGGCAAAGATATTGTTTTAAATAAAGAAAAAAATATAGTAATGACTACTGAAGAGTTTCCAAATCTACATAACTATAAAGGTTTAACTCTTATTACGACTGATGGGACAACATTACTAGGAGCGGATGACAAAGCTGGTATTACAGAGATAGTTGAAGCTGTAAAATATTTAAGCGAACATCCTGAAATTGAACATGGAGAAATTAGAATAGCGTTTGGTCCAGATGAAGAAATTGGACGTGGAGCAGACCACTTTGATGCAAAAGGTTTTGCGACTGACTATGCGTACACTATGGATGGTGGTGTATTAGGAGAACTTCAATATGAAAGTTTTAATGCTGCTCAAATTACATATAAAATTACAGGTGTTAGTGTCCACCCAGGGACTGCGAAAGGTAAAATGAAAAATGCTAATATGATTGCAGCAGAATTAGCATCATTATTCCCAGAAAAAGAAGTTCCTGAATACACAGAAGGTTATGAAGGATTCTATTTATTACACAATATGCAAGCTAGAATTGAAGAAGCTGAAATGGTATATATTATTCGTGATCACGACAAAGAAAAATTCCTAGCTCGTAAAAAATTTGCTGAAGAAGTTGCAGCGAAAATTAATGAAAAATATGGTAATGTTGTAGAGTATGAACTATATGACCAATATTACAATATGGGAGATGTTATTAAAGAAGATAAACGCTGTGTTGATGTGGCAGAACAAGCTATTAAAAATGCAGGTGTAACTCCTATTATTATCCCTATTCGTGGAGGAACAGATGGTTCTAAAATCTCATATATGGGTATTCCAACTCCAAATATCTTTGTTGGAGGAGAAAACTTCCATGGGCAATATGAATTTAGTTGCTTAGAACATATGACAAAAGCTGCTGATACAATTGTGGAGATTGCAAAATTAGCAAAAAAGTAGAAAAAATCACACCTTGGTGTGAAAGATAAAGAAATACAATGACTAGACTAGATTATTTTCTGAAATTGAGGTTTGAGTTTTCAAATGTATATCTAGTCTAGTTTTAATTTGTACTTTAAATTTCTTAAAAATATTAAAAAATATAGAGAAAAACGGTGCAACAAAGCGAAATATATGGTAAAATAGTTACTGTATAAATAATGAATAAATATAGAGAGGGGTATGTGAAATGACTAAGAAAACATTTTACGTAACAACACCGATTTATTATCCAAGTGGTAATCTACATATCGGTCATGCCTACACAACAGTAGCATGTGATGCACTAACTAGATATAAAAAATTAAGCGGATATGATACATTTTTCCTAACTGGAACAGATGAGCATGGACAAAAGATTCAACAAAAAGCACAAGAAAAAGGGATTAGCGAGCAAGCTTATGTTGATGATATGATTAAAGACATTAAAAAATTATGGGAAGCTATGGATATAGATTATAACAAATTTATCAGAACAACTGATGATTATCATGAAAGAGCAGTTGCTGAGATTTTTGAACGCCTTGTAGAAAAAGGTGACATCTATTTAGGTGAATATCAAGGTTGGTATTCTATAAGTGATGAAGAGTACTTTACAGAAACTCAATTACAAGAAGTTTTCCGTGATGAAGAGGGAAATATGATTGGTGGTATTGCACCAAGTGGTAATGAAGTTAAACTTGTAAGTGAAGAATGTTACTTCTTCAAAATGAGTAAATATGCAGATCGTTTAGTTAAATACTATGATGAACACCCAGAATTTATTCTTCCTGAAAGCAGAAAGAATGAAATGTTAAATAACTTTATCAAACCAGGTCTAGAAGATCTTGCTGTAACACGTACAACATTTGATTGGGGTGTAAAAGTAAAATCTAATCCTAAACACGTTGTATACGTATGGATTGATGCATTAGTAAACTACATCACAGCCCTAGGATATGCTACTGGAGAAAGTGAAGAATTATTCAATAAATACTGGCCTGCTGATGTTCAAGTAGTAGGTAAAGAAATCGTTCGTTTCCACGTTATTTATTGGCCAATTCTGTTAATGGCATTAGACTTACCACTTCCTAAAAAAGTATTCGCGCATGGTTGGTTATTAATGAAAGATGGTAAAATGAGTAAATCTAAAGGAAATGTAGTAGATCCTTATATGTTAATAGAACGCTATGGATTAGATGCGGCTCGTTATTACCTACTACGTGAAGTTCCATTCGGACAAGATGGAATATTCACTCCAGAAAGCTTTATCGATAGAATTAACTCGGACCTTTCAAATGATTTAGGAAACTTACTAAATAGAACAATTTCTATGATTAATAAATATTGTGGTGGGGTTATTCCTAAATTTGTTGAACCAACAACTGAATTTGACAAAGAATTAATAGATTTATCTAAAGAAGTTATAGCAGAATATGAAGAGTATATGGAAAATATGCAGTTTTCTAAAGCTTTAGAGTCTGTATGGAAATTTATTTCTAGAACTAATAAATATATAGACCAAACAACTCCATGGATTCTAGCTAAAGATGAAGCTAATCAACCAGAGTTAGATAAAGTAATGAACTATTTAGCAGAAAGTTTACGTATAGCTACAATTCTAATTTCACCAGCATTAACAAATGCCCCTAAAGAAATAGCTAAACAGTTGGGAATTAGTGAAGAGTTATTAACATTTGAAACAGTAAAAATATTCGGTGAATTCGATGGAACTGTAAAAGTTGTAGAAAAACCAACTCCAATCTTCCCAAGATTTGATAAAGATGTTGAAGTAGAGTATATTAAAGAGCAAATGTCTCCAAAAGCTTTAGAAAATCTTGAAACTGAATCAAAAGAAGAAAAAGATGACTCATATGTAGAATTAGCAGAAGAGATTTCAATTGATAAATTCTTTGAAACATCACTAAGAGTTGCTGAAGTTTTAGAATGTGAAAAAGTTAAGAAAAGTTCAAAACTTCTTAAATTCAAATTAGATTTAGGTAATCACCAAAGACAAATAGTTTCTGGTATTGCTAAATATTATGACCCAGCTGAGTTAATAGGGAAAAAGGTAGCAGTAGTAGCTAACTTAAAACCTGTTAAACTTTGTGGAGAACTAAGTGAAGGTATGATTTTATCGGCAGAAAAAGATGGTATTTTACGTGTTATAGAA
>CAUUEM010000155.1:0-3461 GCA_963544045.1 uncultured Gemella sp.
CAATAGTTTTTTTGATATTTTTTTGACTTTTTTTGACTTTTATTTTTCTATCTTCTAAAAAGGCTTAAAATAAAGGTTTTTGTTATTTTATTATATATTATTAAATTAGAGTTGAAAAAATAAAGGTTGTTTTTACTAATTATAATTAGTATGTTATAATAAATACTAATATATAAATACACTAGGAGGAATTAGATGAAAAAATTACTTATACTATGTACTTTTATTTTATCTACTGTTCTTATACTAACTGCTTGCAGCAGTGAAAAAACAAAAGTATACACAAAAACAATTGATAATCAAGATATTCAAGTAACTATCTATCATAAAGGCGATCTTGTAAATAAAACAATTACTGTGAATAAATTATCTAATGTAGGTAATAATATTAGCTCGGCTATAGACTCTATTAAAGAATCAATTAAAAACAACAATGGGCACTCAATTGATAATATTGCTGGATATTCTTATATAGTTGAAGAAAAAGATGGGAAAATTAATATTACTTGGGAAACAGATTTTACTAAATTAGATTTTGATAAATTTAAATCTGTATATAAGCTTTCGGAAAACTCACTTGACGAAGCTAGGGAACTTAGTACAGTAGAAAAACGACTAACTGATAATGATTTTAAAGAGAAGCAATAAAAAAGAGAAATATAAATAAAAAATATTTTGAACACTTATTTAATACTTCCCTTTACATTACTAGCCTTTACTGGTTGTTCAAATAAAGAAAGTACAAGAAGTAAAGAAAATAAACAATCTAATAATGTAGAAGATCAATCATAAGATAATAATAACCCTAGTGAAAACTCAGAAAAGAAGGATACTGTTCTTGTTAAGAATTATGTTATCACAGAAGTTGGTGCAACAATTGATATTGAAGTTGAACATAAAAACAGTATTACACAAAAAATTACTCAAATCTTCGTTAATAAGTCTAGTTCAAAACTAACACAAGATGAAAAATTTAAGTATGGTGAGGTAATAAAATAAATGAAAAATACTAAATTCAAAGAAAAAATAGTTGGAAATCCTAAAGGTATAAAACTAATAATTAATGAAGATGATTATAATTTAACTATTAAGTCAATATTTAACTAAAACGAAATCTCTGAAAGTGATGTAAAAAACGCCCTGGGTATTTTTCTTAACTCACTAGATAAAATAAGAAAAATTGAGGATTTCAAAAATATCCCTGCTACCCAAGAACCAAAAGAAAATAAATAAAGTAATAAATTATTTAAAAAGCTAAAAATATACTTTTAGCTTCTTTATTTTTACCACAACTTGTATCTTACAAATAATTTTAGTATAATTAATAAGCGAAAGAAGTTATAGAGGTGGAAAATTTGGAACTAATAGAACTTAGAAAAGAACTTGAAGAAATTGAAAAAAGAATAACAGGGTTTAAAACCTCTTTAAAAATAGAAGACAAAGAACAAAGAGTAGCTGAAATCGAAAATATGATGTTAGAAGCTGGCTTTTGGGATGACAATGATACTGCAAGTGCACTCGTTACCGAATCAAAAAGTATAAAAAAAGAATTAGATGAATTTTCTAATATGGTTGACTATCTAGAGCACTCTCAAGAGATGGTTGATTTTCTTCGAGATGAAGAGGATAAAGAAATTTATAATGATTTAGAAGAAACAGTATCAATGTTGAAAGATAGCGTTGAAGAATTTAGCTTTAGACTTCTATTCTCAGAAGAATATGATAATAATAGTGCTATTTTAGAAATTCATGCTGGAGCCGGTGGTACCGATGCTACAGATTGGGCTGAAATCATGCTACGTATGTATGAAAGATTCTTCTCAAAACAAGGGTTAAAATATAGTTATTTAAACTATCAATCTGGTGATATCACTGGTGCAAAGTCTGCAACGATAAAAGTTGAGGGGGATTTTGCTTATGGATTGTTAAAAGGTGAAAAAGGAGTCCACCGTGTTATTCGTATCTCTCCTTTTGATCCTTCTGGAAAACGACATACTTCATTTGCATCTATTGATGTAATGCCTGAATTTTCAGATGATGAAATTAATATAGAAATTAACAATGATGATTTAAAAATTGATACTTATCGTGCCCAAGGTGCTGGTGGACAACATATTAATACAACAGATTCAGCAGTGCGTATTACCCACCTTCCAACAGGAATAGTTGTTCAGTCACAAGCAGAAAGAAGCCAAATTAAAAATAAAGATTCAGCAATGAAAAATCTAAAGTCCAAACTATATCAATTAGAGTTAGAAGAAAAAGAAAAAGAATTAGCATCTATTAGAGGTGAACAAAAAGATATAGGTTGGGGTTCTCAAATTCGCTCATATGTCTTTACTCCATACACTATGGTCAAAGACCATAGGACTAACTATGAAGTTTCTACCGTTGATAAAGTGATGGATGGCGATATTATTGATTTTATTGATGCTTATCTTCATTATAATATGAAAGAAAAAGAAGTGTTGTAAAAAATACAACACTTTTTTTTTAGATTATTTCTAATTATTTTTTAGTAAATCCTTGACTTAGTAAATTTTCTTCAGATTTTTTCAAACTAATATCTGAAGTTGTACTATCAATTGAAATGCCTGGGATATTTTTTAATTTGTTTTTATCTGCTTTTGTATAATCAATACTTAAAGTTTCAACTGCTTTGTCATCTTGAAAATCTATTTTTTCCTCTAACCCTTCTACTCCTTGGTATTGTTTAGCCATAGGTTCTAATGCTTCTTTTAGTTTCTCCTTAGTAGCCCCTATTTCTTTATAGTTCATTGTATTATTTGCAGTTTGTCTTAATACTTTATCACCATCGTGATAATATGTTAATTCTATTTTTACTCCATTTTTTTCTAATACATATGTAGTACTTTGTTCTTTTGTTGAACAACCTGCCACGAAAATTAATAGTATAGCTGCTAGCATGCTTAATATCTTTTTCATTTTCAATACTTCTCCTTTTTAAATTAAACCTTTTTAAAATAATATAATATATAACTTCTTATAATCTTTCATAATCTTCTGGAACATCAAATGGATTATCTTTATTAATATGATCATAGAACATAATTCCATTTAAATGATCTATTTCATGTTGGAAACATATCGCTGGTAAGTCAGTTAACACTAATGTTACTTTCTCATCATTTTCATCATAACCTATTACTTTGATTTTTGAGTATCTTGGAACATATCCTTTTTTCTCTTCCTCAACTGATAAACATCCTTCTCCTCCAGCTAAGTAACATTTAGCCGCTGAGTTAGAAATAATTTTAGGATTGTATAACGCATAAGATACTGTATACTCAGGATTTTCTTCATCTGGAATGTGCACTGCAATCATACGTTTAGAAACATTGATTTGAGGTGCAGCTAAACCAATCCCTGGTTTCAATCCTAATTCCTCCGCTTTTTCATCATCTTGAGAAGCTATAACATACTCTAATAAACTTCTTAAT
>CAUUEM010000156.1:0-3458 GCA_963544045.1 uncultured Gemella sp.
GCTATTTCATTTGTTTTATTAGCAACTTCAGCTACTAATTTTGCACCCATATTTTCATAAGGATCTTCTAGTTCTATTTCTTTCGCAATAGAAACTCCATCATTAGTAATTAACGGAGAACCAAATTTTCTATCTAATACAACGTTTCTTCCTTTAGGACCTAAAGTAATCTTTACTGCATTAGCAAGTTTATCTACACCACGTTTCATCGATTGACGAGCGTCTTCTGAAAATTTCAATTCTTTTACCATATTTCCTCCTATTCTTCAATTAATGCCAGAACTTCTTCTTCATTAACTAAATAAAATACTTCATTTTTAAAACTAACTTTTTTAAATTCATCAGAAAATACTACTTTACTTCCTTCTGATAATTCACCTTCATTATCTTTTGATAATAAACAACTTTCTCCTAAAGCTACAACAATTCCAATATTAGAAGTTTCTTCTTTAGCTGCTAGTACAATACCACTAGCTGTTGATTTTTCTTCTTCAACTTTTTTTAATAAAATATTATCAAATAATGGTTTAATCATATATTCACCTCATCTAATTATTACATGTCTATTTACTATATTAAAACAAAAGTCAAAAAAAATCAAACTTTAAATTTTAGTATCATTTTATTAATATCAATAGTGTATTAAAATCAAAATATTACAATGTTTTCTTTGTATTCTTAAATATAAGTTAATGTAAAAAGAACATATTATTTATGCGTTTCAATCAATAATCTCAAGCAAATTATTTTTATATCGATTTATATCATGTTAAAATTCTATTTGTATAAAAAAGTAATTATACGGAAATAAATTCAAAATAAATAGGAGGAAATCGTATGAAATACGTAGTTGTTGGAACTTCTCACTTCGGTTACGAAGCAGTTCAAACTATTTTAAAAAATGAACCTAATGCTGAAATTCATTTATATGAAAGAGGCGCTGGGGCTTCATTTATGGGATGAGGTAGTCAATCATATTTAGATGGGACATCTAAAGCATTATCTGAACTACACTTTGCTAATGAAGAATCTTACCGATCTCAAGGAATTAACATCCACTGTAATAGTGATATTATTAAATTAAATACAGAAGAAAAATATGTTGTAGTAAAAACACCTGCTGGTGAAGAAAAACAGTCATATGATAAATTATTATTAAGTCCTGGTGGAGTTGCTGTGAAACCTCCATTTGAAGGTATTGAATTAGAAAATATTCACACTTTCCGTGGACCAGAAGACACACAGGCTGTTTACGATTGTATGCAAAATAGTAAAAAAGTGGTAGTCGTTGGTGGTGGTTATATCGGACTTGAAGTTGCAGAATCTTATGCAAAACAAGGAATTGATGTAACTATCGTTGACTTTGCTCCAAGAATTCTAAACACTTACTTAGACCAAGAACTTACAGATATTTTAACTGAAGAAGGGGCTAAACATAACCTTAAAGTTCGTGGTGGAGAGAGAGTTCTTTCATTTAAAGGGGAAAATGGAAAAGTAACTTCAGTCGTAACTGACAAAGGTGAATACGAAGCTGATACTGTTATTGTTTCTGTTGGTGTTCGTCCAGATGCTTCTTGGTTAAGTGAAGAATTAGAGATGACTGAACGTGGTTTCGTTGTAACTAACGAATACTTAGAAACATCAGCTAAAGATGTTTATGCTGGAGGAGATTCTACAATTCTTCCTTATGCACCAACTCGTGGAGAGTTACCAATCGCATTAGCAACATTAGCGCGTCGCCAAGGTGTGGTTGCTGCATTAAATGCGATGGGACAAAAAACTAAAATGCCTGCAGTAAACGGTACTTCTGCATTATCATTCTTTGATTACAAATTTGTAAGTACTGGATTATCACAAAATGGTATTGGGCTTTATGATGGTAAAGTTGCTTCTAAATATGTAGAAGAACGTATTTTCCCTGATTTTATGAGAAAAGAAAACAATCTTGTTCATATGAAAATCTACTTCGATGAAGATACACACAGAATTTTAGGTGCTCAATTTATGTCTAAACATGATGTTTCTAGTGCTATTGCAGCTTTATCAATAGCAATTTCATCTGAATGGACTTTAGAACAATTGGCTCTTGCTGATATCTTCTTCCAACCAGAATTTGACCGTCCATGGCACTTTATTAACGTACTTGCTATGGCTGCTTTAGACTATAAACTTGGTGGAGCAGATAAATTACTATTCTAATGTAACGAAAAGAAGTTCGCAGAAAAATTTCTGCGAACTTTTTTATTCTGAAACTACTTGGTCAAGATTAGATACTATTCTCGCTCTACCCTGAACTTTAAAATTTACAATATTATCAAAAACATTAAGAATAATGACTTCACCTTTATTTAATATTTCAAGTACTTCTTCATTATTAGTTTTTTTTGTTATAACTTTTACATTATCCACTTCTGCCCTTATAATAATATAACTAATCTCTTTCATAATTTCCTCCACGTTATTTTCAAATTATAATTTAATTTTATATTGAATATCTTTAACTAACTCTGAATCTTCTAAGAAAATACCAGTTTTTTTGCTAGTAACTGTTTTTGATCCTATTTTTTTAATTCCACGCATAGCCATACACATATGCTCTGCTTCTATTATTACATAGACACCTTTAGGTTGTAATTGCTCTTCAATTGCATTTACTAACATTAGTGTCATATCTTCTTGAATTTGTAGTCTTCTACTAGCACTTTCGACTAGACGCGCAAGTTTACTAAGCCCTGTTATTTTTCTGCTATTAGGAACATATGCTATGTGACATACTCCATAAAACGGAAGCATATGATGTTCACATAATGAATAAAACTGTATATCCTTTACTAAAATAGGTTCGTCATTATCTGACTCGAAAAATGTATTAATTTCTTCTTTTGGATCAACATTTGTTTTAGATAATAGCTCTTCATACATATTTACACATCTTTTAGGTGTATCTAACAATCCAGCTCTTGAAGTATCCTCTCCAATATTTTCTAATAAAGTTTTAATTAGTTGTTGTGATTGTTCTTTATTTTTCAAAATTAACCTCCATTTTTTAAAAAAAGAAGTTACTTAATAAATAACTCCTCTTCTGAATTAAATTTAATTATTTAACTGCGTCTTTAAGAGCTTTACCAGCTTTGAATGCAGGTACTTTGCTTGCAGCGATTTCAATAACTTCGTTAGTTTGAGGGTTGCGTCCTTTACGAGCAGCTCTTTCTCTTACTTCAAAGTTACCAAATCCGATAATTTGGATTTTTTCACCTTTAGCTAAAGTTTCTTCAACTGTTTCTACGAATGCTTCGATAGCTGCAGTTGCTTGTTTTTTTTGTAGTCCTGATTTCTCAGCAACTTTTGAAATTAATTCTGATTTATTCATTAATTCTTTACCTCCATAATTGAGTAACGGTTTCCCGTTTCACTTATTAAATATTACCATATAAACACTGAATAATCAAGCTTTTACT
>CAUUEM010000157.1:0-3456 GCA_963544045.1 uncultured Gemella sp.
AATAATTTTAATTGATTAAAATAAAAACAAGGTGATTTTTCACCTTGTTTTTTTATGCTTTAAATATGTAATTATTGATTTATATTTATCACAAATGTGGCAATTGTGTTATTTTGAATAATCTATTGCACAAAAATTATCACGGGTGTATAATAAAAGTGTAAATGGTATTAATAGGGGAGGATGATACTATGGACGCGATATATTCAATAATAGCTACTGCTGTTTATATAGCTATTATAGCATTGCTCACTCCAAGTTTTTCTAGGGAAAGGGAGTAAAAACTTTAAATCGAGGTTAAGAAATTAGCCCCGATTTCTAATTTATAAAAAAAAATTTAAAAAATTGTTGACAAGTAGTAAAAGATATAATATAATAATAAACGTACCAAGTAAATATATAACAAATGCGGGTGTAGTTTAGTGGTAAAACCTCAGTCTTCCAAACTGATGTTGTGAGTTCGATTCTCATCACCCGCTCCATTTTTTTATTTAGAGATTTTTCCACAGTAGCTCAGTTGGTAGTAGCATCTGACTGTTAATCAGAGGGTCGTAGGTTCGAGTCCTACCTGTGGAGTAAAGTACGGCTGTGTATGCAGCCGTATATTTTTTTGTAAAAAGCTATAAATAAGTATTATCAAAGTTGATTTTATGGTATAATTAATCATGATATGTTTATAGAAATAGTATGATAATACTAATAAAAAAAGAAGAAATATAAAGAAAATTATAATAGGAGATTAATATGTTTTTAGATGAGGTAAAAATATACGTCAGATCTGGTGACGGTGGTAACGGTCTTGTAGCGTTTAGGCGTGAAAAATACGTACCAAAAGGTGGACCAGCTGGAGGAGACGGTGGACGTGGAGCTAATGTTGTCTTTATAGTAGATGAAGGACTAAGAACGTTCATGGACTATCGTTATCAAAAGAAATTCGTTGCACCAAATGGTGAGAACGGAATGAGTAAAGGAATGCATGGTAGAAAATCAAAAGATTTATACCTAAAAGTACCACCTGGAACTGTTATTCGTGATACAGATACTGGTGAAGTACTAGCTGACTTAGTAGAACATGAACAAGAAGTAATAGTAGCTCGTGGAGGACGAGGAGGACGTGGAAACTGTCGTTTCGCAACACCTTCAAACCCAGCACCAGAAATAGCTGAAAATGGTGAACCAGGAGAAGAAAGAAACTTAACACTTGAGCTTAAACTAATGGCTGATGTTGGGTTAGTTGGATTCCCATCAGTAGGAAAATCAACATTACTATCAATAACTTCAAAAGCAAAACCAAAAATTGCTGATTATCACTTTACTACTTTAGCACCAAACTTAGGTGTAGTAGAAACAAAAGATCACCGTAGTTTTGTAATGGCAGACTTACCAGGACTAATTGAAGGAGCAAGCCAAGGTGTAGGTTTAGGACACCAATTCCTACGTCATATTGAAAGAACTAAAGTAATTGTTCACGTAATTGATATGTCAGCAACAGACGGCCGTGATCCTTATGAAGACTATAAAGTAATTAACGCAGAGCTAGGTGAATATAATATGCGTCTACTAGAACGACCACAAGTAGTAGTAGCTAATAAGATGGATATTCCAGTAGCTAGTGAAAACCTAGTAGAATTTAAAAAACGTCTAGCTGAAGACGGAGAAGATGTTGATATCGTAGAAATTTCAGCATTTACAAGAAATAATATAGATAACTTATTATATAAAATCAGTGATATTTTAGATAACACAGATCCAAATACGCTTTATGAATTAGATACTGAAGAAGAAAGCATGGAAAACCGAGTTATTTATAAACATAAACCAAAAGATGAAACATTTAAAATTACTCGTGACGATACAGGAGCATATGTTGTTAGTGGGCCTGGTATCGAACGTGCATTCTTAATGACTGACTTCAACCGTGATGCATCTGTAAGACGTTTCGCTCAACAAATGCGTTCTATGGGAGTAGACGATGCTTTACGCGAACGTGGATGTAAAAATGGAGACACAGTTAAAATACTTAAAGGTGAGTTTGAATTTGTAGAGTAGGAGAAATACCATAATGGATAATGAAAAAGTATATTACATAATTAGAGAAGATGTGCTTCCTGAAGCAGTAAAGAAAACAATAATTATGAAAAAAGCTTTAGAAGAAAATCCAAAATTATCAATTTTGGAGGCATCAAAAAGATTTGATTTAAGTAGAAGTGCTTTTTATAAGTATAAAGATACTATTTTTCCAATTCAAGAAATACAAAGACAATCTATATTATCACTTTCAATAGATGTTGATGATATACCAGGTATACTAGGAAGAGTGCTTTCAGTAGTAAATGAAGAAAAATGTAGTGTACTTACAATACACCAAACAGTACCGATTAATGCTCGTGCTACAATCATTATCTCATTAGAAATTGATCCTGGTCACACAAATATAGAAAAACTTACTAAGAGAATACAAAATCTTGAATTTGTCAATAAAATTAAAGTTATTGGCGTTAGTATGTAAAAAATATAATAAAGTATATAAAAAAATAGGAGAACTGGAGAGGAATGTAGTTTCCTAGTCAGTTCTCTTTTTCATTACAAAAGGAGAATATATGCAGAAAAATGAAATATTCACTGGAAAAGTTATTGATTATACTCATGATGGTTTAGGAATTGTTAAAATTGATAATTTTCCAATCTTCATTGAAGATGTAATAGAAGGTGAAGAAGTAGAATTTAAAATTATTAAATTAAAAAAGAATCTTGGTTATGGTAAAGCACTAAACATTATTGAAAAATCATGTAACAGAGTAGAAGGTATTCCAAAAACTTCAGGTGCTAATTTAGTACATATGAGCTATGAAGAGCAGCTAAGATTTAAGACGAAAAAAGTTCAAAATGTTATGAATAAAATATTAGGACAAAATAGTATTAAAGTGTTAGAAACATTAGGAATGGAAGATGGATATCACTATAGAAATAAATCTGTTATTCCAGTTCAAAAAGTAGGTAATGAAGTAAAAATGGGTTACTACAAACCACGTAGCCACGATGTAGTTAATATAGAGAAGTGTTTTATTCAATATGATGAACATAATAAACTTATGAACTATATTAGAGATATAATTGCTGAAATGAATCTTTCTATTTATGATGAAAAAACACATAAAGGTGCGGTTCGCCATATAATGTTTAGAACGAATTCTAATAAAACAGAAATCATGGTAGGAATAATAGTAAGTGAAAAATTCCCAGGTCTTGATGAGTTTGTTAAGAAGATAACAGAATTCGATTCAAGAATAGTAAGTGTGATGCTGAATACTAACAATAAAAAAACAAATGTAATTTTCGGAGATAAAACTGAGAATTTATATGGACAAGATTATATAACAGATACTTTAGGTGGAATAGAATTTAAGATTTCTTTACGCTCATTCTATCAAGTTAATCCAGTTCAAACAGAAGTGC
>CAUUEM010000158.1:0-3456 GCA_963544045.1 uncultured Gemella sp.
ACGCCATAGATCCTGAACATATAGTTGCTTGTGAACTTGAACCATTAGATTCTAAAATTTCAGATACAATACGTATTGTATAAGGGAAGTCTTCTTTTGTAGGAATTACTTGAGCAAGTGCTCTTTCCCCTAATGCACCGTGTCCTATTTCACGACGACCAGGAGCACGACTAAATCCTACTTCACCTACAGAAAATGCTGGGAAGTTGTAATGTAACATGAAACGTTTATTTTCTTCTTGAGTTAAATCATCAATAATTTGCTCATCTGATAAGTTACCTAATGTTACTACACCTAAAGATTGAGTTTGACCACGAGTAAATAATGCTGAACCATGTGTTCTTGGTAATACATCTATTCTCGAAGCAAGTGGTCTAATTTCTGTTAACGCACGCCCGTCTGGTCTAACTTTATCTTCAGTAATTTCACGACGAACTTCATCTTTAACAATTTTATCTAAAGATAATTTTGCTTCTTTAACAATATCTAATTCATCTTCTTCACTTACTCTTTCTTCAAATATAACAACTACTTTTTCCTTAACAGCTGAGATAGCTTCATCTCTTTCTTGTTTATCTTTAATTGAAATAGCTGATTTCATTTCAGTTAATGCTAATTCTAAAACTTCATTATAGATATTTTCATCTATAACTTTAAGTTCAACTTCCATTTTTTCTTGACCAATTTCGTCAACAATTTGTTGTTGGAACGCTATTAAACGTTTAATTTCTTCATGACCAAACATAATTGCATTTAACATAATTTCTTCCGATACTTCTTTAGCACCTGCTTCTACCATGTTAATAGCATCACTTGTCCCTGCAACTTTAAGATCAATTTCAGATTTTTCTAATTGTTCAATATTAGGATTAATAATGTATTCCCCATCAATATAACCTACTGTCACACCAGCAATCGGTCCTTTAAAAGGAATGTTAGATACTGATAAAGATAATGAGCTTCCCAACATTGCTGCCATTACAGGATCACAATCATATTCTACTGATAATACTGTAGAAATAACTTGAACTTCATTTCTAAATCCATCCTCAAATAATGGACGAATAGGTCTATCAATAAGACGAGCAGCTAATGTAGCTTCTGTTCCTGGTCTTCCTTCTCTTCTTAAAAATCCACCAGGAATTTTTCCAACAGCATACATTTTCTCTTCATAGTTAACTGTTAATGGGAAGAAATCAACATCTTTTGCTTCTTTAGAAGCAACTGCTGTAGTTAAAACAACTGTATCTCCATATGTAACTACTACTGCTGCATTTGCTTGTCTTGCCATTTCTCCTATTTCAACAGTTAATTCTTTTCCCGCCCACTTAGTTGTGTATACTTTTTTTTCTTGAAACATCTTAATTTCCTTTCAATTTTTTATTACTAATTCTTTATATAAATCGACTATTTTATTATATCATGAATAGTTTTATTTACAAAGAAAAAAAGAGATAAACATCATAATTTTAACATTTGATGTTTATCTCTAAAATTTAAGCTAATTGCATTTTAAATAATTTATATATTACTAAAAATATAAGTAATAAAATAATAAATATTATAAAATATATTTTTTGTTTATTTGTCATATTTATAAATTACCTTGGATTTCTTTTTCCAAAACATTTCTTGCGTGTTCGCATATACGTGTAAAGTGTTGAATAAGATCCATATAAACAACACCCGCAGAGATTTCACATTCCCCATCTTTCATACGCTGTGTATGTTTTTTACGTGCTTTTTTCTCTAATTCGTAAATATTTTCGCAGGATGCTAATGCTGCTCCTGCAATTGCAATATTGTTTTCTTGCAATGATTGGATAGTTTTTTCTATAATACCATTTGATAAATCATACATTTCTTGTACTTCAGCTTTTGCATCATCTGAGAATTTAACTTTCTTTTTCAATTGATAATTAACTGAAGCAACAATATCACGAGCATGGTCACCTATACGTTCTATATCACGCGTACCATCTAATAATATCGATGCTGTTAAACCTTCTTTAGGGCTTAATTTTTCCCTAAATAGAAGTGTCAGATAATTAGTCATCTCTTCATCGAATGTATTGATTGCATCTTCTAATATTTCAGCCTTTTCATTATATTGCTCATCTCTAGTCATAAAGTAATCAACTGAGTTTTTCAAGCTTTTTTTCGATAATGTTAACATTTCAACAAATTCTTTTTCAACTTGCCCTAGTGCAACCGCTGGTGCACTCGCAATTAATGATTGATCAAGATATTGTGTAGTATATTTAATTTGCTCATCTTCACCTGGAATAATCTTAGTAATAATTTTAACTAGTAACCAAATAAATGGAAACTGTAAAACTGTATTAAAGATATTAAATGTACCATGACCAAACGCAATAACCATTTTTGGCTCTAACCCAAGTTTAGTTTCTACTAATCCTATAAATGAAATATACGGTTGTAATAAAATTAAACATATTATTGTACCTACAATATTGAAAATCACGTGAGATATAGCAACACGTTTAGCCGCAATATTTGTACCTACAATAGCTAATGCTGCTGTTGTAATTGCTGTGCCAATATTATCCCCAAAGATTACTGGGATAGCTCCATGTAAATTAAGTGCATTTTCTGCATACAAGTTTTGTACAATCGCAATTGTTGCTGCAGATGATTGAATTAAAACTGTTAAAAATGTACCTACACCAACTCCTATCCATGCACTATCATCAATGTGAGTTAAAATTGTTTGAAACCAGTCCATTGTTTTTAAAGGGCCCATAGCTGTAGACATCATTTTTAAAGAGTAAAATATTCCACCAAATCCAAAAATAACACGTCCAATATTATTAACTAATTTAGCCCTTGTAAAGAATAAAAACGCTGCTCCTAAAAATATAAGTGGCAATGAATATTGCGATACATTAAAACCTATAATAAAAGACGTCAATGTTGTTCCGATATTAGAACCCATAACAATCGCAATAGCTTGTTTAGTTTTTAATAAACCAGCACCTACCAAACTTACTGTAATAACAATAGTTCCTGTACTAGATTGAATTAATATAGTTACTATAATCCCAGCGAGTAATGCCATTAGCGGCTTAGAAGTATATTTATCTAAGACATAACGCATTTTATCCCCCGCTATTAATTGTAGACCGTCCCCCATGTACTTTATACTAAATAAGAACAGACCTAGTCCACCTAAAAAAGAAAATAAAATTTCTTGTCCTAATGCTGACATTTTTCTCCTCCTGAAAATGTATATGTGCTATGTCAAATGCACAAATTGAGTTTAACATATATAAAAAAAAAATACAACTATATATAATAATAAAATACTGTTACAAAACAAGAAAATATATTTGTATTTTCACTTAAAAAATATCCATAGTAAAAATTTACTATGGATATTTTTATTTTACTATGCTTGTGGATATACAGAAACTTTTTTACGGCTACGTCCGTATC
>CAUUEM010000159.1:0-3420 GCA_963544045.1 uncultured Gemella sp.
GTAATGTTCCATATTATAAAAAAATAAAATAAAGAAAGAGGATGAAAATGGAAGTAGAAAATTTATTAAAAATCGTCGTAGATGCATGTGATGACAAACATGGTTATGACATTGTTGCGTATGACTTAACTGATGCAGGCGTTTTATACGACTATTCAGTAATTTGTCATGCATCAACAAGCAGACAAGTAGAAGCAATTGCTCAAGAAGTAAGAGAAAAAGTTTTAGAAAGTGGAGCTACTATTTATAGTACAGAAGGTTTAAGAGAAGCTAAGTGGATTCTTATGGACCTTGGGGATATTGTTGTAAATATTATGACAAGAGATGATAGAGAGTACTATGAACTAGATGCACTATTTGAAAAATATCCTTTAAAAGGTGTTTAATATGTACGAAAATTTAAGTATTGTTTATGATAAATTGATGGATGTTGATTACGATGCTTATAAAAATATTATTAGTCAAGAATTAGGAGATAGAAAAGATCTTCTAGTTCTTGATTTAGGTTGTGGCAGTGGTGCAATGCTGCCTACTTTAACAAAATATGGTCAAGTATTCGCAATTGATAATAGTGAACAAATGCTAGCTTTAGCTAGTAGAAAAGTACCAGAGTGTAATTATTTTGCTATGGATTTATTAGAAATATCTAATTTAGGATATAAATTTGATTTTGTTCTTAGTGCCTTTGATGTTTTCAATTATCTTGAAGATTTCGAAGACTTTAATGAAGGGTTAAAAGGAGTTTATGACTCATTAAAAGCAGGTGGGAAATTTATATTTGATCTCCATACTCCTAAAAAAATTAGAGATATGATTAATAATCAAGTGTTTGGTTATGAAGATGAAGAGATTAGTTATCTATGGTTTACTTATGAAACTGAGCAAGAGTTAGTGGTGGAAAGTGAATTATCATTTTTTATTAAGGAAGATAGCGGATTATATAGAAAGTTAGAACAATTTCATAGTCAACGAACATATGAAGTAGATGCTATTTTTGATGCTATTAAGAATATAGGATTTAAGATAAATGATTATTTCTGTGATTTTAACAAAAATAATAAAAATTTTGATAGTTCAGATAGAATATTTTTTATTCTGGAGAAATAGATATGGCTTTTGATTTTAAAAAAGAATTTAAACACTTATATAACCCTAAAACTAAACCTAGTATAATAAATATAGAACAAGCTAATTATATAGCGGTTAGGGGAAGTGGTAACCCTAATGATGAGAATAGTGAATATAAACAATCAATAAGCTTATTATACCCCATTGTATATGTTATTAAGATGAGCAAAAAGGGTGATTATAAAATACCTGGTTATTTTGATTTTGTTGTACCTCCACTAGAAGGATTTTGGTGGCAAGAAGGAATAGAAGGAGTAGATTATTCAAATAAGGAAGGTTTTAGATTTATTTCCTTAATTCGTATGCCGGATTTTGTGACAAAAGAAGTCTTTGATTGGGCTATAGAAGCTACTACTATTAAGAAAAAAAAGGACTTTTCAAAAGTAGAATTTTTTACATATGATGAAGGATTATGTGTACAGTGTATGCATATTGGTCCATATGATAATGAACCTGACACTGTTGCACTTATGCATGAATTGATAGAAAAAGAAGGCTATGAGTTAGATATATCAGATAAGAGATTTCATCACGAAATATATATTTCAGATGTTAGAAAAACTGCACAAGAAAAGTTAAAAACAATAATTAGACATCCAATTAGAAAAAAATAATAAAGCTACTCAATTCAAATTATAACTTGAATTGAGTTTTTTTATGAATTGACATAGATAATTTAACATAGTATGATAGTTACAGATGTAGATAAAAATTAAAATTAAGGAAGATGTTACTATGGAAGTAAATATTTCAGAAGCAGAATGGGAAGTAATGAGAGTTGTTTGGAGTAATAACCAAGTTACAAGCAAAATGGTTATAGAGATACTAAAAGAAAAAAGATCTTGGTCGGTGTCGACAATAAAAACCCTACTTTCTAGATTAGTAGAAAAAGATATGCTGCAAACAGAAAAAATAGGAAATAAATTTTTATATAGTGCAAAATGTTTAGAAGATGACTGTTTAGAAGTATTAACAAAAAACTTTATAAGAAAATTCTGCTCAAAAAAAACAAAAAATATAATTAAATATGCAATTGAAGAAAATAATTTAAGTAAAAGTGATATAGATGAAGTAATAGAAATATTACAAAAAAAACGTAAATCAGCAAAAGATATTACCCCTTGTAATTGTATCAAGGGACAATGTACTTGTGGAAATCATAAAGAATAAGAGGTTTATTATGGATTTAAATGGAAAAAGAATTTTAATAACAGGAGCATCAAGTGGTTTAGGACGTGAATTAGCTTACCAATTTTCTAGAAAGGGAAATGTAGATCTTATTCTAGTGGCAAGAAGAAAAGAAGCACTTGATAAGGTTGCTAAAAAATGTGAAAGCCTTGGAAAAGTTACTACTGAGACTTATTCGGTTGATATGAGCTCACAAGAAGAAGTAGAAGGATTACTTGAAAATGTCGGTGATATAGATATTCTTATAAATGCAGCAGGTTACGGATTAATGAAAGACTACAGTGATTTTAGCGATCATGAAGTGGTTAAGATGTTTGATACAAATGTTATTGGAACAATCCAATTAACTAGTGAAATTGCGAAAGAAATGCAAGAAAGAAAAGCAGGTAGTATTGTGACGATAGCCTCTTTAGCAGGTAAGATAGCTACTCCAAAAACATCAGTATATTCTGCGACTAAGTTTGCATTAATTGGGTATTTTAATGCATTAAGACTAGAGCTGAAAAAGGATAATGTGCATGTAATGACAGTTAATCCTGGGCCAGTAGCTACGAATTTCTTCAATATAGCTGATAAAGATAAAACATATATGAAAGCACTAGGTAATAAATCATTAACACCTAAACTTGTGGCTTCTAAAATTATTAGAGGAATAGAAAGAGAAAAGCGAGAAGTGAATTTACCATTCATTTATACTTTAGGGGTTAAAATAAGCCAGCTATTCCCAAGATTAAGTGATAGAATATTAATGAATATGTTTAAATAATAAATTTGAAACTTGCTTTTTATTTTCAAATTTGCTATAATAGTTAAATGCTAGGTGGGGAGTTAGCGGTGCCCTGTACTTGCAATCCGCTTTAGCAAGGCTGAATACCGAGATGCGGGTAGAATAGGGAATGTCGAGTCTAACACGTAATGTTGAGACTGAGGCTCCTTACGACGCAGTACTTATGAACCATGTCAGGTCCGGAAGGAAGCAGCATTAAGTAAGTCTACTGTGGGTGTAAGTTTTAGTCAAGGTTGAGTTGGCGATTAGACTAACGGTTTTTTAATCTATTCAAGTCTCGGTTGCATCTTATTATAAATCGATAACATCTAAAAGTA
>CAUUEM010000160.1:0-3414 GCA_963544045.1 uncultured Gemella sp.
ACTTTATCTTCCCTAGCTTTACCATTAGAACAAACTACCAAAGCTACTTTATTATTTATCTCTAACATATTAGTTAAGTTCTATACTCTCTATATAGTATTTAGAACGAGATTCTCCGCCTTTATATTGCTTATCATTTAAACGTAATATATATTTCCCTGCAACACTACTTGTAGATGAATTCTTAATTGGAATTATTAATCTATCCCCTTCGATAGTCCAGCTACTTTCCTCAGAAGGTGTAAATTGAGTTGCTCCTCCAATTCCTCCCATTCCTGTTATATAAACTTTATCTTTTTTAAAGAATACGGTTTCTCCTAACACAAGAGAATTATTATACTTATCTTCATTACCTGAATAACTATCATCTACTTCTCTATATTTTATATTTTTCAGTGACGGTATATCTTTATAAACATCATCTGCACTATATGTACTTTTGTATGCAGTATTATAAACATCTGTTAATTCACCCAATGACATTTTAGTTACATGATAATCCTTACCACTTACAGTGACGTTTTTATCTATATCAACTAAATAGCCAAATAATGCTACTGGCTCTAATTTTCTTCCTCCATGAGTTACGAAGAAATACTTTTTAAGAATTTCTTTCGCCGCAGATTTATTATGCTCTGTATTTTTTAAATTTAGGTCAGTCCATTTTAGCTTACTAGCATCTATATTAGATGAAACTTTTTTAATATCTTCACTAACAGGTGTTAACTTTCCATCTTTTACATCATATGCACCGATTATTTCATTTTTTCCTACAATTTTATTATTTGAAATATGTCCACCTTGTCTTAGGTAGATTTTAGTGCCTCCATTGCTGCTATCTACTGAATAACTAACCGTCGGAGCAAAGTTTTTCAGTTCAGCTATAGTTTCTTGAGATAAATTTAATTCAGATTTTAACGAATCTAAATCTGTAATAGTACGTATTTTCTCTACAACTACTGTAGTTTCCTTATCTAAATTTTTACCATCTACACTGCCTAAATTTTCACTATTGTTAGTAGTTGTAGTTTCCTTTGATTCCTCATACTTAATAATACCAAAAACACAAATTACTGCAGCCACAAAAATAGCTACAAAACCTAATATATATTTAACTGTCTTATTCATAATATTTTCCTTAAATTCTCATAATTATTTATTTTCATTACCATCAAATGTAGGTACATAGAAATGTCGACCTTCTAAACCAAATAACTTATCACTAAAAGTTCCTGGTTCTACATTTGATAAGTTTTTATCGAACATCATCATACGAGCATCAATATTATCTATAAAATTAATAATTTCTGCCTCTTTTACCATAGGTAATTTTGGTGAACCAAATTCATATTTCCCATGATGAGCAAGTATAATGTGTCGAAGTAGTATAATCTCTTCCCCTTCTATACCTAATTTTTCCGCTACTTTAGAAACTTCATCGCTCATAATAGCGATATGACCTAATAATTCCCCTTCTAAAGTATATGAAGTACCTATCGGACCACTTAGCTCTATAGTTTTTCCTAAATCATGTAAAATTATTCCACTATATAATAAATCTTTATTTAAAGATGGATAAATTTCCAATAATGCTTTAGCAATTTTTAACATTGTTATTGTATGATAGATTAATCCAGAATAGAAGTCATGGTGCATTGATTTTGCAGCTGGATAACTTACAAATTGTTTTTTATATTTATTTAATAATTCTATCGTAACTGCTTTTAATTTTTGATTACTGATTTCCTTTAAAAAATCATTTAATTCGCTAATCATAATTTCTTTTGATAATGGAGCTGTTTGAATATAGTCTTGAATATCTATTGAATCATTATCATTTGCTAATCTATAATTTTTTATTTTAAGCTGCAATTTCCCTCTATAATCTAAAACAGTTCCTTCTATAAATACCATAATTCCGGCTTTTAAATTTTCAGTGTCTTCTTCTTTAACTTCCCAAATTTTTCCATCAATGGATCCGGTTTTATCTTTTAAATATAATGTTAAGTAAGGTTTACCACTAGTAGCTATTCCTCTTACTACATTATCCAACAAGAAAAACATACGTACTTCTTGATCAGTTTTAAACTCATTTATATACATCTTATCCCTCCTAAAATTTTCTTTTATATTTAATACTAACTGCTCATATACTATTTTACTAGCTGTTAATAAAAATTTCAAACTAAAATTACAGAAATATTATTCTAGTTAGAAGCTAGGAACTATAAATTAAATTTCTAAATCATCTTTGTTTTAAAATAATTCATAAGCTAGTTTTGATTTTCTGATTATAATCAACATTCTTGACAATTCATCTACCTCATGATTTAATATACCCCATAAGGGTATATCAGGAGGTATATTATATATGTTTTATTTATTCACAAAAGTAGCTAGTATTTCTGCTATCGAATTAGAACAAAAACTTAAAGAAAATATTCAATTAATAGATGTAAGAACACCTGGTGAATTTCGAAAAGGACATATAAAAAATGCAAAAAATGTTCCACTTAATGAGATTGGTCAATTTACTCCAATAACAGATAAAGCAGTATATGTTATTTGTCACTCTGGAGCTAGAAGCAAACTTGCAGCAAAAAAACTAAAAAAGAAAGGCTACGATGTTATTAATATCCAAGGCGGTATGCATGCATGGAGAGGAAAGATAGTCTAAAATTACTAATATTGAAAGGAAGAAATCATGAAAAATAATATTTCAATGCAAGATTTTTATGAAAAGTATAATAATGAGGAACTTACGATTCTCGATGTAAGAGAAAATCACGAGTACGAAGTAGGTCATATACCTTCTGCTAAAAATTTTCCTTTGAGTAGTCTTGATATAGATTTCACTAAATTAGATAAAAATCAAAAATACTATGTAATATGTCAAGCAGGTGGACGTTCAGCTAGGGCATATGATTTTTTAGAGGCTCAAGGATTCGATATAATAAATATCGAAGGTGGTATGAATAATTGGCCTGGAGAAACAAAGTAAAATATTAAACAATAAAAACAACCAATTTTTACTATATTAAATTCTCTTTAATATAAAACTAATACATCATCAAAAAAGCCTTGTTCCTAAGATTATTCAGGAACAAGGCTTTTTTATTATTTTTTTAAACTATTTACTCTTTACTATATATTTTATAGCTTTTTCTATTTTTTCTTTCTGTTCTACAGGATTTTCTAAAGGATTATTAAGACACTCCATTAGATTTTCTATAATAATCAACTCAATCACCTTATCAACACTTGAACGAACTGCACTTAATTGAGTTATTATATCAATACAACCTCTCTCTTCTTCTATCATTTTTTGAATCCCTCTTAGTTGCCCTTCTGAGCGCTTAAGACGTGTAATATACTTTGAATTTGCCATATTTATTTTCCTCAGTAGATTTTTTT
>CAUUEM010000161.1:0-3400 GCA_963544045.1 uncultured Gemella sp.
GTTCTTTAGCTAAAGAAACATTTCCATCTGCTAAATACATAGCTACTATAAATACATGTTGATTATAATTTTCTAAATATCGTTTTTTATCATTTGTTTTTAATGCATAGTCTTTGTAAAACTTACTTGCTGCCATATAACTTTTGAACTCGAATTTAAAATTAGCCGCAAGCTCTAAACATTCAACAATCTCATCTTCAATATACTTATCAAAAATATTATAATAGTAGTTCTCTTCTACTAAATATCTTAATCTCTTAATTTCTGAATTGAATTTAACTGTTTTATAATCTACTTCACGAAGAAACTCGGCAATAGCTTCTTGATCTTTTTCTAATCTAAAGAAGCCATTATCTCCACGCTTTGTGACTTCATTATTTAATTCTATATGGTTAAATTTTTCCATTTTCTACACTCTCCAAATAAATTTTCTTGAACTTTATTAAGTCTTTTGTATTCCCATGTAATTCTATCTTCATAAGTAAAGGAACATCATACTGCTCACTTATTGTATCAGCAGCCTTTGCAAATCTATTACCCCAATTTTTATTTCCACTACCTACTACACCTTTTAAATATTTATTATTTTTCTCTAAAAATCTTTCAACATCTTCAGGAACTTTTCCAAAACCAATAGTAGGTGTTATCAATATATAATCAAAATCAACCTCATAATCTATTTCCCATAAATCAATTACATCTTCTTCTGGAATCTTACACATGTCTATAAATCTTTTACAATTTCCTGTTAATGAAAATACTATTACTTTCATTTTTTCTCACTCTCCCACAAAAAATATTTCCGGATTATTTCCCGGAAATTTCTAACTTAGTAAATATTATACACTTAAATATACATTTTTTCAATATCAAAAACTTACTTTTTACCAATCAAAATATTTGTAAAAAGTTCTTACTTTTTTTAACATTATTATTTATCATTACTTTCACTTTTTTTAAAAAAAGTATTAAAAAATTTCAAAAAATTATTTTAGCTACACAAAAAGTATAAGTGTAAAAAAACTTCTTGTACACTTATACTTTTATTAAATATTAATTATTTATTTTATCATTTGTTCTTCTTGCAAACTCTGAAAACTGAAATTTATCAACTCTATGTCGGCTTTCATTATAATGAAGGAAATCTGTTCCCTCCGTGTATATATCACTTCTTAAAACAGCGATATGAGCATGACCATTCAGATCAATATACCTTATATCTTCATCATTAACCGGCTCTATTTTAAAATCTTTGTTCCCATAAGAAATTTTAATCCCCAAATCATTTTCTAAATAATTATATAGTGAATCTTTTGCTTTTTCTGTAGGTAGTTCATCTATTATACTCTTTTTAATATAATCTTTATCTAAAATCACAGCTTCACCATTGATTATTCTTTGACGAACCAAGTAAATAACTCTTTCACCTCTTTTTAATAAACCTTGTTTTATTAGAAATTCTGGTGCATCAATTTCTGTATTTTCTATTACCCTAGTTTCTATTTCATTATTTAAAAATTCATGACGTTCTTTAAAGCTCATAATGCCTGTTACAGGTAATCTGTATTTATGGACATCTAAAACAATTGAGCCCTTACCTTGAATTTTATGAATATAACCATTCTCTAGCAATAATAATAAAGCCTTTCTAATAGTTTCCCTAGATACTCCATACTCTCTAGCTAAATCATTTTCACTAGGTAGTAAACTATTAGATCTATATTGTCTGTTTTCTATCTTTTCTTTTAACTCTAAATAGATCTTAAAAAACTTATTCATGATTTCCCCCAAATAGTTAATTATACCCCTATTTTATCACAAATTACTGCAATTACAAATGTTTTTTACTCAAAATCTTTATTTTTATGAAATAATTTGTTAAAAAATGTAAATACGTAAACCAAACTACTTATATTTTGGGCTTTATCTATTCTTTTTTTAACACTAATTAGATACATTTATGCTATAATATGCAATGGAGGTTGCTCTATGAAAAAATTTATAACAATATTTTTTATAACTATACAGTGCTTCTCACTGTTTATAAGTTCAATTCTTGCAATAATATTTTATGTTTGTTTTGATTTGAACTTTTATAAAAATTTCTATCAAAAAGAAAACTTGGCAAAAAGTATGGGAACTACTAGCGATAATTTAATTAATAATACTCAGAACTTACTAAATTACTTAAATAAAAAAGAACAATTAAATACAGATTGGTTTTCTCAAAAAGATATACTTCATATGGTAGATGTCCTAAATTTATATTCACTAACTCATAATATTATGATTTACTGCATTATAGTTTTTATAATATGCACTATAATAATAGTTTTAATGTTAAAAGAAAAAACATTACTACAAACAACTAAAATTTTCAATAAAGTACTCCTACTATTTATTTTAGTAATTGGAGGACTTTCCGCAGTTATTGCTTATAACTTTAATTCTTTTTGGATTAAGTTTCATACAACTATTTTTTCAAATGATTTATGGCTATTAAGCCCAAGTGAATCTAATTTAATAAAAATGGTACCTGAAGAATTTTTTATAAGTCTTATTACAAAAATAATAACTTACATATTAATAGTATTTATCTTATTATTCACTAGTAATATTATCATAAGAAAAAAACTAACAAAATAGTAGTTTTAAAAATTTAATTTGTATCTATAATATGATATAATTGATTTTATCATAAAGGAAGAAAACATAAGAAAGGAAATACAATGGCAGAAAATAAAGATAAAAATGTTATTACAGAAGATAAAGTAACATTTAGACTATGTGATGATTGTTTAGGAGTAAACTTAAAAACTTTAATACCTAAACTTAAGAAGAAAGCACCTAATGCGGAATTTATTATAGGATGCCAATCATACTGTGGACCTG
Source organism: uncultured Gemella sp. (assembly GCA_963544045.1). GTDB lineage: Bacteria > Bacillota > Bacilli > Staphylococcales > Gemellaceae > Gemella. The sequence continues at coordinate 2,893 of CAUUEM010000161.1, forward strand.
GAAGAACACAGACTTTTACTTTAGTAAATAGTAGAATTTGTATTGCAGATACTGAAGTAGAATTAATGCCTCTAGTTGATGAAAAACTTCGTGATCGTATGAGTGCTGAAGATGAAGAAAAATATAGAAAACGTCTTGAACGACGCCTACAACGTACTTTCTATTTTATCATTCCAGAAAATGTTACTGTTAAAGTTGGAGAAGATGTTGATATTAGTAAAGAAGGAGTTATCGCTAGAAAAGCAGGACAATCTTATTTAGAGAATCTTGTTATAGAAAGCAATTTCGATAAAAATACTCCGGGGACTTATGAAGCTATTTATAAGGTAGAAATAGACGGTAAAGAGCATAAAAGAACTAGAACAATTACAGTTACTGAATAATACTATATAGGAGAACTTAGATAAAAACTCTAAGTCCTCCTTAATATTTTTATTTTCTAAATAAATAAAGAATATCTTATTACACTTTATCCTACTCTATCTCATATAACTCATATGTTCAAAAA
>CAUUEM010000162.1:0-3395 GCA_963544045.1 uncultured Gemella sp.
AAAGGGTTATACCCACAGAGAAAACCACCCCTTTTCAGGGGTGGTCATTATTTTTAAATTAAGAATAAGTCCCCGAAGAAAGCGTTTTAAAAAAATAAAGAAAATATTGTTAATATAACAGATAAAAGGTTTTCATTAAAAATGAACATCGATGAATTATCAGAAAATTAAATAGAATTTCTTGAAAAAATTCGTATTTTTTTTCGAAATTCTATTGACAAAACCTTCTAAATATATTATTGTAAATAAATATTAAATAAATTATATTAAATTTGGAGGAGATGTAATGATAAAATTTTTAAAGAAAAATTCCTATATTTCAATTGGACTTATGCTATTTGCTTTATTCTTTGGTGCTGGTAATTTAATTTTCCCTGCATTCTTAGGTCAAAATGCTGGTAGTAATTTATCAGTAGCAATGACAGGATTTATTATTATGGGAGTTGGACTTCCGCTATTAGGTGTGTTGGTTATGGGTTATTCAGGAGCTGTAGATCTATTAGAATTATCTAGTAGAGCAGGGAAAGTTTTTGGTGTAACATTTACAACATTACTTTATTTAACAATTGGACCTTTCTTTGCGATTCCTAGAACGGGTACTACTACATATGAATTAGGTTTATCTAGCTTTTTCCCTGAAAGTAGTCAAACTATTGCACAAGCTGTATTTTTAGCAATTTTTATGGGATTAACATTGTGGTTATCAATTAATCCAAATAAATTAGTAGATAGAATTGGGACAGTAATAACACCAGTATTACTATTTTCAATGGTAGTATTAATTATTGCTTCTTTAGTAAACCCAATGGGAAGTGCACAAGCACCAACTGAAACATATGCTACAAGTTCATTAGCATTCAATAGTGGTCTAATGGAAGGATACAATACGATGGATGCATTAGCATCATTAGTATTTGGTATTATTGTAATCAATGCTGTTAAATTATATGGTGCAAAAACTAAAGGCGAAATTTTTAAAAATACTACAAAAGCTGCACTAATTGCTGCTCTATTACTTGCATTAGTATACGTATTTATTTCTAACATTGGAATGACATCAGTTGCTATTTTAGGATTACAAAAAACAGGTGCTGGAGTATTAACAGGAGCAACTACATATTATTTCGGTAGTGTAGGTAAAATTTTATTATTTGTAATTGTATTCTTAGCTTGTTTAACAACAAGTGTTGGGTTAGTAACTGCATGTGCTACTTTCTTCGTAAGATTATATAGTAAAATAAGTTATAAAACATATGCTGTTGCATTAACACTATTCTCATTTGCTGTTGGAAACTATGGCTTAGCTGCTATAATTAAAGGGGCAGTGCCAGTGTTAGTACTTTTATACCCGCTAACTATGGTATTAATACTGTTAGGTTTCTTACATAACTTATTTGGTGGAAAAAAAGTTGTTTATGTAACTACAGTAACACTTACAGCAGTATATAGTTTATATGCAACAATTACTTCAACATTAGGAGTATCAGTGGTAGCTATCGATAATGTTTTAGTAAAACTATTACCTATTCAAGGAGATTTTGCTTGGCTTAACTTTGCAGTTGTAGGAATAATTATTGGTTTATTATTATCTTTAGTTCAAAAAGATAATAAATAATTAAGAGTTATGATTAAAAGAGAGTACATCATTTTGTACTTTCTTTTTTTATTTTATAAATATGATGAATGTATTTTGACATTAGCAGGAAGCAATGGTATTATATATAAGATGTAGAATTTATATTATAAAGTTATAATCATTATAAAATGTTTAAATAGAAATAGGAGTAGTAATGGTACTAGAATTTAAAGATTATAAGAAGAAAATAAAAAAAAATATAATATTAGAATTAGACTTTAGAGTAGAAAGTGGAGAAATTTTGTCCATTGTAAGCAATGAAATAGAGAGTCTAAAATTAATTAAGAAGTCACTCCGTGAAAAAGTAAGTTTCAAGGGGGAAATATTATTTAACGAAAAAAATAGTTCTAAAGAAAAATTAATATTTTTAGATGATTATGGATTTTATAATCACCTATCCCTTATAAAAAATCTTGGCAAATTATTGCAACTATTTGGTGTTAAAATTTCTCAAGAAGAAATAGAGAAAGAATTGCAATTTATAAATTTAAATCCGAGCGTTAATTATAAAAAATTATCAAAAAATGAAAAAATTAAGCTACATTTATTATTTTCAATATTAATAAATCAAAATTTAGTTGTTATTGATAATTCTGAAGAAACTTTAACCTTAAGTGATAAAATTCAAATACGTGAACTAATACTAACAAAATCAACTAATGAAAATATAATAATTCTAGATACAATGCTTAACCAATTTAATGATATTGCTGATAGTATTTTAGTGATATCAGATAGTATTAAATCATACTATGGCTCAATAGATGATTTGCTAATTATAAAAACACTGGCAGTACTGAGTATATCTAGTCAAGATAATTTAGAACATATTCTTAGAAATTATCAATTTACAATATATGGTGAAAAAGAGATAGTCATAAGAGATGAAGTTTTAGAAGAAGTACTTTATGAGTTATTAAAAAATAATATAGAGGTTCATCAAGTACGAAATCTAGGTGAAAAAATAAAACTTTATCAGGGTAAAGGAGAGGAACTATGATATTTTTAATAGAGTTGGGTAAAATATTTAGAAGAAAATTCAACTATCTTTTTAGTATAATAATTTTAACAATCAGTTTAGGAGTTCTATATAAAATGGACTCACTTACTAACTTTTATGATTATACAGAAGTGGATGTAATATTTAATATTATTTTTAAAATAATATTAATTTTAGTTATCTTTATAATGGGGATTAATTATATTTATTCATATAGAGAAGACTATACTTCAAAAGTTAGCACACTTATTATGATAAATAAGAAAAAAACAATTCGTGATTTCTCTTCAATTTTAGCAAATTTAGTTTTCTTTTTAGTATATTATTTGATAATGATAAGTTTTGTTATAGCGATACTATTTTTCAAATACAAAGAGATTTTTATAAAAATTAAAGAGGTATTAAACCTCAATAGTCATCTATATGCATATATAATAATGATTATATTAATATTAATATTTTCTAATTTAATATTTTTATTAATGTTAACGTTATTTAATGATGCAAATATAGCTATAGCATTATCGCTACTATATTTTGTAGGTGGAGATGTAATAGCAAAACTATTAGAATCTCGCATATCATTTTTATCAGAAAGGATAGATAATGGCATATTAACTGTTTTTGAAAAAGGAATTAGTTATTTGAATCAATTTATAGATTTTAGATTAATGATATTTTTACCCTTAGTATTGAATATTGTAGGATTAGTATTAGTGATTTTTGTAGTTAGATTAATAAAAAGAGTAGTTTCATAAT
>CAUUEM010000163.1:0-3372 GCA_963544045.1 uncultured Gemella sp.
AATAACTTAAATAGAAAGGATAGACAGTAGTTATGAGGAGAATATTACATAATGTTTTTTCATATGCATTTATTTCATTGTTTGCAGTTGCATTAATATGGGCATATGTAGCTCCATTTGTTTATGAACGTATATTAAATCCATTGGCACTTTTATTAGGTGTTCCAGTGGTATTTATACTGTTTATTTATGCAGTTAAGAAAATTTTAGCTACAGAAGAGCAAGGATTGAAAAAATATAATCGTATAATTGTTGTTTTGTATCTGATCTTCCAGGCAATAATTTTGTCAATGGATACATTAAACTTTTCTGATGGTGCGGAAATAGAAAATGAAGCCCACTATATGTTAAACTATGGTAAATTTTCTGGTGAAAGATATTTCCTAGTTTATCCTAATAATATTAATCCAACGATTATTTTGTATTGGTTGTATCGTATAGCGAATTATCTTCATATATCGGAAGTTTGGGCTTTACACATATTTTGTTTTGCTATTACTTCACTTACTATGTATTTAACATATAAAACAGCAGGGAAGTTACTTAGTAAACAAAAACAAACAATTATTTTAGGATTAATGTTAGTTTACATTCCATTTCAAATGTATAGTCTGTTTTATTATTCAGACAGTTTAATGGTTGTACTGGTAGCACTTATTATCTATGTGCTTATCCCATCTGATGGTAGTTTTATTTTTAGAACTAAGCATATAGTTGCGGTGGCAATAATAGTTGCATTTGGTTGGAATCTAAGATCAAATATTATCATTATTATTCCAGCATTAATTATTTATTTGTTATTCTTTAAATGGTACAGAAATTTACTAATTTTACTAGTTACTTTTGGTATAGCATTTGTTGCCTTTGGAAAAGGTTTTGGTATGCTGTGGGATCACTATGGATTTATACAAGATGATGGATATAGATTCCCAATGTTACACTGGGTTATGATGGGAATGAGTATTCAAGGTGGTAGTTACAACTGGCAAGACTTCCAATATACATATCTTAGTCAGAATAAGGCAGCAGATGATTTAGGATTATTCTTTAATCGATTAACTCACAGACCAATTTTCTTAAATTTACTAATGGTAGTGCTTAAGATTAGAGGAAATTGGAGTGATGGTACAATAAACTACACAAACGGAACTCGTGCATTACGAGATGGAGATGGATTCTTATGGCAACTATTCTATGGAAGTAATAATAGCTTTGTTGTCTATATTTCTCAGATGATGTATGTAGCTATACTATTTGGAATGGTTTATTATATCTATAAACGAAGAAAAGAATATATTACATCATGTTTCTTATTTCAAATAATTATTTTTGGAGTATTCATGTTCCACTTAATTTGGGAAGCAAAACCTAGATATGTATATGCTTGGATGCCTATTATCTTTATTTTAGGTGCGAAAGGATTAATACTTTTTGCAGAACGTTATGAAGTAACGATATTTGATAAATATAAGAAAAAACTATTTATAGTTTTTGGAGTTGTTTTTGCACTTCAAATAGGAAGTGATAGTTTCTTACGACCTTCTTACTCAATGAATTTAGACTATGATTCACGTGTTATTAATGGTATAAGTATTTATGCCACTGATAATTATTTAAGAGATGGTATCGTAAGGGTAAATAGAGATACAGAAGTAGAACAAACATTTAAAGCTACACGAAGCTTTAACTATGTTCGTGGATATATTTCGTCATATGATGAGAAAAATAATTCTAAATATAAAGTAGAAATAATAGATAAGAAAACTAATCAAGTAGTTAGAGAGCATGAATTTATATATCGTGAATTGTATTGGGAAATTCCTCTTCAAACTTATACATTACGTTGGTATTTTGATGACTTACCAGCAGGGGATTACAGTGTGAAGTTCTCTCAAATAGAAAGTGATAATAACGGAAGCATCGTTATTTCGAGTGTACCTAATGAGATGGTAGACATGTATGAAGCAGGGAAACTTTATATAAACGGTGCCGATCAAAATAAAAAAGATTTATCACTTCAAATTGGACATAGATACGAAAAGCTATGGTGGTATTAAAAGATTTAGAAATAATTATTTAATGTAGAAAAATATAAAGGAAAAATTTTAAGTAAAGTTTATTTATAATATTAAGTTCAAATAAAGTAAGCTTAGTATAATAAGAGCATAGAACAAAACTTTTAATAATATTTTTTTCATAATATATTGGCTCATCACCAGATGAGCCTTTTTCCTTTTTTTATTAAAAAGAAGGATTTAAAGTTTACGTAAAGTTCAGGAAGTATAATAGTAATCAGAACAAAACTTTAATAATATTTTTTCATAATATATTGGCTCATCAAAAGATGGGTCTTTCTCCATATATTAGGAAATATATATATAATTGTCAAAAAAGGTAAAACTATGGTATAATGTACCTAATAAAATATAAGGAGTTTAAAACTATGACAAACATTTATGATAAAGCAAATGAATTTGAAAGAGCATTAAGAGAAAGTGCAGAATATAAAGCATCAGTAGCAGCTTCAGAAGGTTTATATGCTGATGAAGAAGCTAATGCGTTATATACTGAATTTGTAACAAAACAAAAAGAATTAATGGAAGGTGCTCAAGCAGGGAATGAACCTTCAGAAGAAGAATTAACAGTATTTGAAGAAATCCAACAAAAATTAATGGGGAATGCTAAATTCTTAGAGTTTGTACAAGCTCAACAAAAATTACAATTTTTAATTGAAGATTTAAATAAAGTAATGTATAAACCACTAGACGAACTTTTTGAAAAATACGGAAATAAATAATAATAAATAAAAGAAGTTGCTTAACAACTTCTTTTATTATTTTAAGAGGTAAGTTTACAATTATTTTGCTTTAACTGATTCAATATAACCGATTAATTCAACAGTTAAATCTGCTCTAGTAAATGGAGTGATTAGGTAAATTCCATTAAAATGTTGTAAAGCAACATCAAGTAATTTTTTACTTTCTTCTAGTGCAACTTTTTGACAAAGTTCTTTATCATCTTTAACTTCTTCTAATCTAGATAAAAATTCTTCAGATAACTTAATTCCTGGTACCTCATTGTGTAAGAATATAGCATTATTATAACTAGTAATTGGCATTATTCCTACAAAGAATGGAGTGTCAGGATAATTTGAAGCTAATTCTGCTAATTTAACAATCTTTTCTTCTTCGAATACTGGTTGAGTGATAAAGTAATCAGCTCCAGATTTGATTTTTTTCTCAACTAAGCGTTTTGTTTTACTTATATCATGAACATTTGGATTATAAGCTGCAGCAACAGTAAAGTTAGTAGTCTTCTTAAGTGATGCTCCATTATATCCAAGTCCTTCATTAAGTTGTTTTATAAATGGTA
>CAUUEM010000164.1:0-3369 GCA_963544045.1 uncultured Gemella sp.
TTACTTTAAAATTTTTTTATAGTTATAAATTAATATGTATTAATAATATGATATAATATATAATGAGAAGATATAAGGAGTGACAGGTGTGGAAAAGATAGTAGTAAAAAATTTAGTAAAAGAATATGGCACTGACAATAATAAAGTAATAGCGAATGACAATATTAGCTTTGAGATAGATGAAGGAGAATTCGTCGTTATATTAGGGCCTAGTGGAGCAGGAAAAAGTACATTGCTTAATATTATTGGTGGTATGGATAGTGCTACTAGTGGTTCAATAAATGTTTTTGGAAAAGAAATAGTAGGGCTAAACGACAAGGAATTAACAAAGTATCGTAGAGAAGATATTGGTTTTGTATTCCAATTTTATAATTTGATTCCAAACCTTACAGTATTAGAAAATGTTGAGCTAGCGGGACAAATAGTTAAGAAGTCTAAACCTGCTGAAGATATTTTGAAGCAAGTAGGATTAGAACATAGAATGAATAATTTTCCTAGCCAAATTTCTGGAGGGGAGCAACAACGTGTAGCTATAGCTCGCGCTATTGCGAAAAATCCTCAATTATTGCTTTGTGATGAACCTACAGGGGCATTAGATTACAAAACTGGTAAGAATATACTAAACATACTTAAAGAGTATTGTAAAAATGAAAAAAGAACAGTAATAATAATAACTCATAATAGTTCTATCGCACAGGCAGCGGATAAAGTTATTGAGATTTATGATGCTAAAGTGAAAAAGGTATTTGTAAATCAAAGTCCAAAAAATATAGATGAGATTGAGTGGTAATCTGTTATGAAGGCAATAAATAAAGATATTTTAAGAGAGATATTAAAAACTAAATCAAAATTTTTATCTATTGTAGTAATAATGTTTCTTGGAGTGTTTATTTTTGTTGGTTTAAAAGAGACATCACCAGCAATGGAAAATACTTATAATAAGCATTTAGCTCAGCATAATATATATGACATACGTGTTAGTCATAGTATAGGAGTAACCCAAGGGGATTTGGATATTATCAATAAAATGGATAATATTGATAAGTTAGAAACATATTATACTAAAAAGCTACAAATAGAGAATAAGAATGACTATGTATCGTTGGAATCTATTCCTAAAGAATTAGCCACACCTAGTATAATTAGTGGTAGATTACCTGAAAATAGTGATGAAGTGGCCCTAGTAGACTCATTAGCTAGTAAATATAAAATTGGAGATGAAATCCAGTTTGTTAAAGAAGAGAATGCTAAAAATAAATTAACTACGTATAAATATAAAATTGTCGGATTTGTGCAAGGTGCGGATCATATCGAAGTATCCAGTAATAATGTAGCTAATGTTAGTTATTTTGGTTATATTTTAAAAGATAATTTTGTATATGATAGTGTTAGCGGAGTAAATATAAAGTTAAAATATATGCCAAGTTTATATAGCTCGAAAGAGTATATTGATGAGGTTAATAAAGTTAGAGAAGATTTAATTTCTAGTTTGGCTAGTCAACAAGAAAAAGATGCTAAAGATTATAAAGATGAAACTTTATCAGCAATAAGCTCAAATGAGAGTAAGATTGCAGAAGGTAAAAAGACATTAAATGGGTATTCAACTAGTGTTGAGGCATTAAAAAATGTTGATAATACTGAGTACTCTAAGCAGTTAGAAAAACTTAATAAACAAAAAGTAGAGTTAGATAGTAATGAAAAACAATTAAAAGTTGCTAGAAAAGCTGTAGAAAATGAAAATTATCCACGTATTAATGTTGAGAATATCCGCGGTTTAGAGAATTATGCTCAGTTTATAGATTCTGCAGATAGTTTGAAATTTGTGGCTAATGTATTCTCTATATTCTTATTTGTAGTTTCGTTATTAGTATCGTTAACTACATTAACTCGTATGATTGATGAGAATAGAATTAATATAGGTACATTAAAATCTCTAGGTTATAGTAATTGGAGTATTAGTAAAAAGTATTATGTATATGGTGTCTTATCAGCAATAATAGGTACAATATTAGGAATTATCGGTGCATATACTATAGTAGTACCAATAATTTATAATTCATATGCAAGATTCTATACTCTGAATAAACCTATGATTGTTTATAGTCCAGTTATATTATTATCAGCATTTGTTTTAGCTATTGGTTGCATAATGCTGGCAATATATATTCCTTTAAGGAAGAATCTTAAGGAAAAGAGTGCCTATTTATTAAGACCAAAAGCTCCTAGCGGTGGTAGTCGTATCATTTTAGAAAGAATACCATTTATTTGGAAAAGACTATCGTTTTTACGTAAAGTAACATTTAGAAATATATTCCGTTATAAAGTGCGTATGATGATGACGATTTTTGGAGTATTAGGTTGTTTAACCCTTATGTTTATAGGATTTGGTATTCGTTATGGGGTTGTAGATATTTCGAAAGAACAATTTGGAGAGTTGAATAAAGTAGATATAGTAGCTACTTATAATCCTTATATCGATAAAGATGATATTGATAATATTTCCAAGGAAATACAAAGTAATGAAAAAGTAGAGCGTTATGCTCAAATTAATATGCAACTGGCAACAATTGAAAAAAATCATGATGTTTTAGATAGTGTTCAGCTATTAGCTTTAAATAGAAATAACTATAAAGATTATATAACTTTAAAAAATGGTAATGATATAGTAGAGTTACCGAAAGAAGGTATAGCAATCAATGAAAAATTAGCGTACTTACATAACTTAAGTGTTGGAGATAATTTTTCAATGATTGTCAATAATAAGGAATATACTTTTAAAGTAGGAGCGGTTGTTAAAAACTATTTTGGACATATAGCTTATATGGATCAAACTTATTATAAAGAAGTATTTGGAAAAGATTATCAAGATAATACATTTATGATAAAGACAAATGGAACACCATCCGATGTTGAAAATTTATCGAAAAAATTAAGTGATAATGCAAATATAGTAAATATTGTAGATAATTCTAAAATACAGGTTACACTAGATAATGCGATTCAAGGAATAGATATTATAGTGGCAGTAATGGTGGCATGTTCTCTAATGCTAGCTCTCGTAGTACTGTATAACTTAATAAATGTCAATGTATCAGAGAGGATTCGAGAGTTATCTACTATTAAGGTGCTTGGCTTTTACCCTAGTGAGGTAACAATATATGTCTTTAGAGAGATTTTCTATTTAAGTGTAGTTGGAATAATTCTTGGTAATTATCTAGGTTATCAACTGTATCTAAAAATAATCTTGGAACTTGCTGCAAGGAACATGATGTTTAGTAGTGAAGTACCGATAATAGTTTATGTACTAGCTTCTAGTATAACTATTTTAATAACTATTGTCGTAATGTTAATTATGCATCGTAGATTGAA
>CAUUEM010000165.1:0-3366 GCA_963544045.1 uncultured Gemella sp.
AGTTTATCTAATTCTTTACCTAGACGCTCTTTTTCTTTATCTACATCTATTAAATCACTTAATGATACGTAGATTTCTGCACCTGGTAAAATTCTACTTATATCAGTTTCACTAATTTCTACATCACGTTCAATAATTAACTCACTAGGACGAGCAAATTTTTCTAGATATGCACTACCACTTAGAAGTACATCTTTTACGCTATCTTGAGAGTATTTGATTTTGATAGGAATTTCACGTGACATTGGAGCATTTACCTCACTACGGATGTTACGTACTGCTGTAATTACATCTTGAATATATTGCATATCTTCAGTTTCTTTTTCGAATACTAATGAATCATCAACTTTCGCGAATTCGCTAGTTACAATACTATCCCCTTCATGTGGAATATGTTGCCAGATTTCTTCAGTTACAAATGGCATAAATGGATGTAACATTTTTAGAGATGCATCTAATACATAAACTAAAACAGATTTAGTTGTATTTTTAGCAGCTTCGTCTTCACCATTTAGTGAAATTTTAGCAATTTCAATATACCATGAACAGAATTCTTCCCATACGAAGTTATAAAGAATACGGCTTGCTTCACCAAACTCATATTTTTCGAATAATCTTTCAAAGTCTTCTATTGTTTTAGCTAATTTAGTTAAGATATATTTATCAGCTAGAGTTTTTTCTCCGCTTAAATCTATATCACTATATTCAAAACCTTCTAAGTTCATAATTACGAAACGAGAAGCATTCCAAATTTTGTTAATGTAGTTCCAGCTAGCTTCGATTTTTTCAGTTGAGTAACGTAAATCTTGTCCTGGAGTTGAGTTAGTAGCTAAGAAGTAACGTAAGCTATCAGCACCGTACTCTTCGATAACTTCCATTGGATCTACTCCATTACCTAATGATTTACTCATTTTACGACCTTGTTCATCACGAACTAATCCATGGATTAAACAATCTTCAAATGGACGTACTCCAGTAAATTCTAATCCTTGGAATACCATACGAGCTACCCAGAAGAAGATAATGTCATATCCAGTAACTAAACAGCTGTTTGGATAGTAACGTTTGAAATCTTCACTTTCTAAATCTGGCCATCCCAATGTTGAGAATGGGAATAGAGCTGAAGAGTACCAAGTATCAAGAACGTCTTCATCTTGTACATAGTTTTCAATATCTTTTGGTGGATTTACATCAACATAAACTTCTCCAGTTTCTTTGTGATACCAAGCTGGAATACGGTGTCCCCACCAAAGTTGACGAGAAATACACCAGTCTTGGATATTTTCCATCCATGTATTTAATGTATGTTCAAAACGTGGTGGATAGAAATTAACTTTTCCATCTTCATCTTTTTGATTTTCTAATACTTTGTCCGCTAGTGGTTTCATAGCAACAAACCATTGTTTAGAAAGATATGGTTCTACTACTGCTCCACTACGTTCAGAGTGGCCTACTGAGTGTAGGTGTTTTTCAATTTTGAAGCAAACTCCACTTTCTTGTAGGTCAGCTATTAATGCTTTACGACATTCAAAACGATCCATACCGTTATATTTATCAGCATGTTCATTCATAACAGCACCTTCGTCCATAACAATAATGCGTTCTAGATTATGGCGTTCCCCTACTTCAAAGTCATTTGGATCATGTGCTGGAGTGATTTTAACTACACCACTTCCAAAATCTTTTTCTACATATTCATCTGCAATAACAGGGATTTCTTTATTTGTTACCGGAAGTAATACTGTTTTCCCAATATATTTTTGATATCTTTCATCATCTGGATGAACAGCTACTGCAGTATCACCAAATAATGTTTCTGGTCTTGTAGTTGCAACTTCTAAGTAATCACCACTACCATCAGCTAAGAAGTATTTTAAGTGATAGAATGCACCTTCTACATCTCTGTGAATTACTTCGATATTTGATAGAGCAGTTTTTTGAACTGGATCCCAGTTAATAATTTTTTCACCACGATAGATTGTTCCATTATTATAGTGATCTACGAAAATTTTTGTTACAGCTTTGTTTAAACCTTCGTCTAGAGTAAATCTTTCTCTAGTATAATCTAGTCCTAATCCTAGTTTTGCCCATTGTTCACGAATATATCCTGCATATTCTTCTTTCCATTCCCATGCACGTTCTAAGAATTTCTCACGTCCTAAATCATAACGGCTAAGTCCTTCTTCACGCATTTTTGCTTCTACTTTTGCTTGAGTAGAAATACCCGCATGGTCCATACCAGGAAGATAAAGCACATCAAAACCTTTTAATCTTTTATATCTTGTTAACATATCTTGTAATGTTGTATCCCAAGCATGTCCAATATGTAATTTACCTGTTACATTTGGTGGTGGAATTACTATTGTATATGGATTTTTCTTACTTTTATTATCTGCTTTAAATACTTCTTTTTCTAACCACCAGTTATAGCGATTATGTTCTACTTGAGTTGGATTATATTTTGTAGACATTTCAGTCATGACTTTTCCTCCTTGGGTATTATTATTAGTTTTATTATTTCAATTTACTTAGTTGGCGATTTTTCTTTATCTTATTACCTATATAAAAATAAATCAAATTTTAGATAAAAAAAATAACCTCCATCCTATCTAACAAGGACGAAAGTTTCCGTGGTACCACCTTTATTCTAATTATTAATTAGCACTTAATAAGATTAACGCTCTAACCACGTTTAAAGCTACTTACGTTCACTCTAAATGCTCACCGTCTACTTCAAAGTCTTGCCTAGGAGAAATCTCTCAACCACTGATTTCTTTTCTGTATCCTACGGTACGCAAGAACTCTTACTTATCGGCTCATCGCATATATTTTATAATTAAAATATGTTTAATATATTATCATATATTCTAACAATAATCAAGTACTTTATAAAAAATCACAATAAGAAAAGGTGAACACTAACCTTAGCACCCACCTTGTTTATAATTATTATGGTATAAAATACTTTTATTTTAATAAGCTATTTACTAAATTGTAAGCTAAAGTATAACCAATATATGCACCTACTGCAGCAGCTCCAATAGCTAAAACAAATTGTACCCCTTTAGGTAAACTATTAAACTTATCATTAAATTTTTTTAACATAACAAACTCCTCTACATTATTAATAGTTATTTTATTATACTAATTATAATAATAAACGTCAATTAATAACCTAAACCTAAAGGGTTTTGAATATTTCAAAGAATTAAAATTCAATTATTATTTTCTACAATATATTAAAAAAGTAGTTTAAAATATAAACTACTTTTCCTAATACTATTTTTCTTTCTTATTTTTCCATGCTGTAGCATTATTAATTTTTATCGGTAAATTATCTAAATAGAACTCTGGATCTTTTCCTTG
>CAUUEM010000166.1:0-3351 GCA_963544045.1 uncultured Gemella sp.
TTTCTTTCATCCCTGTTGCACGCCATAAGGCACGTGCACCCGCCATATTACGACCTTGAGTACTGGTCGCTGAACGTAGTTTTGGCATAAACAATCTCTCCAAGTCAATCTCTAAAATTTAAATGTATTTTTATATTTGCAAAATATTAGCAAAATTTAACCGCTTATTAGTTTAGCTGTTAATGGTTTAGCGAATCTCTTTTTAGTTAAAATCATTAGCAATAGAAAAGAACGAATTTTTACCTACCACCAAAGTTTAAGAAAAAACAGAAGGAACTAAAAAATTATTCATAACCTACAAGGTTAACTTCATCAGAAATATGTGGATTATAAACAATAACGTCCTTATCGATTTCACAACGATATTCTCTGCTTATAACTTGAATAAGCTCATTATTTTTAAAATAATATCCTTGCCATTCCCATCCTACATATCCTCCATAGGTATTCTTAGCATTAAAGCGAATGCATACTAAATAGCTAGGCTTAAAGTTGATTTTATAATATTCATCATTTGGCTGAGTATTACGTTCGTCAAGCTTTATCTCTACAAATTTTCTTGGTTTAGAAATGCTATCAATCATTAAGGATTTAGGATCAATAAGCGAACCATATAAGTGCTGAGCGATAACTTTTTCATAGTTTCTAGGAACAGCACCATAATCCAGTGCACGAATCTCATCCATCGTCACTGTTCTTGGCTTAATGATATGAGGTAACATACAGCTTGTTAATAGCGCACTAGATAAGAGTGATAACATGAATAAAGTACTTTTTTTCATATATTTTCCTTATTGAAAATAATTTATTTTTATTCATTTATTGTGAATAAATTCATTAATGAGATAACTTAACGGAATGGGCAAAAATCAAGGAATACATTACGCTCATTCAAGCAATCAAGAAGACTAAATGGAATCCACAATGGAGCCGTTAAGATTATTAGTGGCGCCGTAAGTATATTTTCACCAGTGTCCGAAAGGCTATATGATTTACTGGTGGTATAAGTCGTACGATAAACTGTCGCCATAATAGGCTTTGTCAGTTTATATTTTGCTAGTAATTCATCACGATTTTTATATTCTTGGATAATGCCATCTGCCTTGTACGTTTTAATATAAAAAACATCAAGTTGAGATGAAATACCAAAATCTTCTTTTATCCCTTGTTTAACCTTGTCTTTTGCTTGAGATGCTTGTGTAAAGTTAAATTGACTGACTAGTTCATCCTGTTGTTTTTTCGTTAATTTATCTGCTTTAACAAGCACTTTTAATAATGATGAAGCCCATTGCTTTTTATCCTCATCCAAATATATATAAAGTTCAGGTGATACTTTTTCTATTGATTTTGCATGAGGGCTATTAAGGAATGTCGATAAATTAGAAACATCTTGCCCTTTAAATTCAAAATTTTCTTTATCAGTAAAAACAAAAAGCCTGCCATCTTGGCTAAACATAAACATCTGAATTGGTTCTTTACTTGACGTGACATGAGACTCTGTATTTTTATCTACAGCACATCCTGACAAACAAAATAATGAACATAGCATTATGAATGATAATAGTTTTTTCATTAAGTATTCCTTCTTGGAAATTATATATGCATCTTATTGGTCTACCCAAGTTTTGGTATAAATAATCTCTCCAAGTAGTAAATTTATTTTAATATTTGCAAAATATTAGCAAAGCTTAACCGCTTCCTAGGCTATTAAATTAGTTTTCATTCCCGGTCAAAAGTCCAAAAGGTGCTGCGATTATAGCAACTGGAATAAATAGCACCGCACCAACTGCTGCTCCAGTCATTAAAGCGCCAATAGTCGCACCTTCTTTCGTATCTTGCTTACTAAATTTGCGTTTAGTTGTTCGTGTAATTCTATATTCTACTAGTTCCGTAGTTAATGGTTTAGTTAAGCTTTTTTTAGCTAAAATTTCATTTTGGTTTTGAAGCTTAATTGTCTGTCCTTCTAGGTAAAAACTACTCTTACTACTAAATGGAGTCGGCTCAGGTTTATTGAAATCAAGAATTATCTCAGAATAAACCTTATTATTCTCAATATTTTGGTGAAGAGATAGTATTTCCCCAGATTTAAACAATTTCATTCTAGGGCCTTGTAGCGTGGCTATTAAGGTTCTAGTATCTCTATCTTTAAACTCATAACTATTCTGTTCACCTATCGCATAAAGTTTATCGTTGGCAATAAAGAAAGAGCGTATAGTTTCAGGTTTACTTCCTACCTTTTCTTCACTGAGTTGCACATAATCCCTCGTACAGCTAGCTAAAAGAAAAAATGTGCTAAGTAATAGAAGTAGTTTTTTCATATATTTTCCTTATTAAAAATAATCTAGTTTTATTCATTTATTGTGAATAAATTCATTAAATATATAACTTAACGAAATGGACATAAATCAATGAATCCACTTCATTCAGACAATCTATCATCGCCACCGGAAACCATAATGGTGCAGTTAAAATAGCTAGTGGGTTAATGGTTTTATCATCAGAATACGAAGAACTATTAACTTTACTACCATAATATCGGTTCACTGTTGCCATAATCGGTTTACCAAAGTCATTTTCTTTCATCCTTGTTGCACGCCATAAGGCACGTGCACCCGCCATATACGACCTTGTTTACTGGTCGCTGAACGTAAGTTTTGGCATAAATAATCTCTTCAAGTAAATTTTTGTTAAAGTTCGTTATGTTGTTTAATTTCTTCGTTAATGAATACTGCCAAATCTCCCCTACCCCTCTTTGCTAAAGAGGGGATTTTCTTTATAAATTTGCTGTCATCTGACTAATTTATATTTGCCATATCAAAGTAGAACAATGATATAAAATATCGCTCGTTCTTTCCCCCTCTTTAGCAAAGAGGGGTAGGGGAGATTTGGCAGAAGATAATACGAAGAAATTATTCGATAAAATTAAGTTTATAAATGCAATTATTTATATAAATAGCCTATCGATTAAAATTTTTTAACCATATTTAAATTAAATTGCTCCATTAGCTATATCTACACACTTGTAAACCATTTGTTTTGTATCGTATTGTCCTTCAAATTCTTTTTGAAAATTTTCTTTCGCCTTTTCACACTGCTCTTTTGTATTATGAATTGAGAGTGTTGTCATATAGCCTGTATAGTTTTGCAAATAAGTGAGAACATAAGCAGCTTGTGATGAAGTTGCGAATACTAATCCTGATACAGCTAAAAATGATTTAAAAAATTTAGTCATAATGTATTCCTTTTTAAATAATATTTAAAACATCCGGTAACTTCGCCAACTGATTTACTAATAGATCAAAAGTGCGGTCAGATTTTACAGTGATTTTTAACTGCACTTGGGTGTCTACC
>CAUUEM010000167.1:0-3328 GCA_963544045.1 uncultured Gemella sp.
TTATATAATCTTGGTTTACCCCATTCACTGTAGAATTTAGTTCTATCTACAGCATCTAATAATTCTGAACGGAACGCATCAATAGAACAGAACCATTGAGGTGTTGATCTAAAGATAATAGGTTTTTTACTTCTCCAGTCATGTGGATATGAGTGAGTAATATTTTCTTGTTTTAATAATGCACCTATTTCATCTAAGTGTGCAATAATATTTTTGTTCGCATCGAATACGAATTGTCCTGCGAATTGTCCTGCTTCTTCAGTTAAGTTACCTTGGTTATCAACTGGTGATAATACTCCAAGTTTATATTTACCTTGACCAACGATAAAGTCATCAACCCCGTGTCCAGGTGCTGTATGAACTAATCCAGTCCCTGAATCAAGTGTTACATAATCAGCTAAGATTAATGTAGAAGTTCTATCTAAGAATGGGTGTTTACATAGTAAATATTCTAATTCTTTACCAAGTACTGTTTTTCCTAGTTCAAAGTTTTCCCAACCGAATTGTTCAGCTAAGAAGTTAACTCTTTCTTTAGCTAATAGGTAGTTTTCACCATTTACTTTAACTACTTGGTATTCGAAATCAGGGTGAACTGCGATACCTAAGTTAGCAGGTAATGTCCATGGAGTTGTTGTCCAGATAACGAATTTAGTACCTTTTTCCACTACTCCATCTTCACTTACTAATTCGAATCCAACATAGATAGAAGGTGAAGTATGGTCACGATATTCGATTTCGGCTTCCGCTAAAGCAGATTCTGATGATGGAGACCAATAAATTGGTTTTAATCCTTTATAGATATATCCTTTATCAACCATTTTACCGAATACACGGATTTGTTCAGCTTCAAATTTTGGATCTAGTGTTAAATATGGGTTTTCCCAATCACCGATTACACCAAGTTTTTTGAAGTCTGCACGTTGTTTATCTACTTGTTTTAAAGCATAATCTTTACATTTATTTCTGAATTTTGTAGCTGGCATAGATTTTCTATCAACACCATTGTTTACTAATACTTGCTCGATTGGTAAACCGTGAGTATCCCAACCAGGAACGTAATTAGAAACAAAACCATTCATGTTTTTGTACTTAACGATAAAGTCTTTTAAGATTTTGTTAAGTGCGTGTCCAATGTGGATGTTACCATTTGCGTATGGAGGTCCATCATGTAGTACGTATGAAGGTTTCCCTGCATTTTTTTCTAAAACTTTTCTATATAAATCCATTTCATCCCAACGTTTTAAAAATTCTGGTTCTTTATTAGGAAGATTACCACGCATAGGGAATTTAGTTTTTGGCATTAATAATGTATCTTTTAATTCTACCATTTTTTCTCCTTTCAAAATAAAAAGCTCCTAGTAAAAGTTATTGAGGGCGGAATATATCCACGGTACCACCTCATTTAACTCCCACTAAGAGCACTCATTGTCCTATATAATTAATTTCTAATAAAGTGATAACTACTTTATGTCTTTATAAAACTTTTCACCAACCAGTTTCTCTCTAACAATAAATACATAGCAGTCCTGTCTTTATTCAATAAACATATTATATTACATCAACAATAAAGTTTCAAGTGTTTTTTGAGAATTTATTATTAAATTTTCTGAAAACGATGTTTTTTATATCACAATAAAAAAAGCCTATATTATAAGTAATATAGACATTTGTTAAATTTTTAAGCTCCTAAGTAACCTTTTAATGCTTGTGAGCCATATTGTAATAACTGTTCATTAGTTAAAGAAGCTGATACATTAATCATACCATTTGATACTTCTATACCTTCTAATTTTACAGGTAGTTCTACTTTATTAATAGTTATTACATTACCATTAACACTTACACCTGTTCCAGTTAAATACTCTTTTAAATATTTTTCTAAAGCAAAATCAGGTATAGGTACTTTACCTATTTTAGCATCTTCTAATGTTAATTCAATTTTATTATTTGAACCAGATAGTTTTATATTAGAAGAAATTTCACTATTTATAAAAGATAATTGAACTGGTAACTTAGCTGCTACTCTGTTACCAACTAATTTATAACTACCTTCTTGAATTTCAGCACTATCTTTAGTCGCATGATTTAATATTGATAAGAACATTTCGTTATCAATTTTAAGACTAGTAGATAATTTTGCATTACTATAACTTACATTGCTTATAAACTCTTTATTTAAAGATGCTAAATCCATAGACGAATTTACACTTGATAACTTTTCAGAAGGTTTAATATCTTCGCTAGGTTGCAGTGCGTATACTGCTCCCCCACCAAGAAGTGCTATAACTACTAGAAAAGCTAATAATTTTCTTAATACTTTCACTTGAGTCAAACTCCTTTTTTATTATAATTTACATTATACAACAATATAGTAAACTATACAAACTAAACTTTAAACATACTTAATGTCTCTTTTTTACAAATAATTTTTTTTGATAATATTTATGGTTATTCATAAGCCAATTAAAGCCCTTTACATAAAAAATATTAAAAAAATTGACTTGCATTATAGTTTTATATGTGTTAGTATACTCTAATACTTTGAAAGGAGAAATATAATATGAATAAAAAGTTTTTCAAAATACTTAGTTGGGTAGCTACTTGTACTGCCATGCTTATGTATATATCTTATATACCTCAAATTTCAGGTAATATAAACGGTCATAAAGGTGACTTTTTACAACCTTTTGTTGCAGGAATTAACTGTACACTTTGGGTACTTTATGGATTTTTAGGAGAAAAACGTGATTGGCCAATCATTATAGCCAACTCACCAGGAATAATTTTTGGATTCACAGCTGCATTCACAGCATTATAGAAATGAACTGGCTTATAATTTAGTTGTAGGTCAGTTTTTTTATTTTACTTTCCTGAAATCAATGTACAAAATATAATTTTTAAGCTATAATTATTAGTAACCTTTTTAGGTTATAAATACACGAAAGGAAACATTCACTATGGAAGAAAAAATTACATTTAAAAAATTTACTATGAATGTACTTAACGGTGTTGCACTAGGGACTGTCCTATGTTTAGTACCCGGTGCATTATTAGGAGAGCTTTTGAAATATATCGCAAAAGTATATCCATCTTTAGCGTTTTTATCATTTTCGGTTACAATTTCTAATGCCCTTATTGGACTTGCTTCAGGTATGATAATAGGAATGATGTTTAAATTAACACCTATTCAAGGTACATCAATTGGTTTAGCAACACTATATGCCAGTGGTTCAATAGTTCAAACAGCCGATAAAACAGGATTAATGTTAAAAGGTGCAGGAGATATTGTTACTATTATCTTTACTGCAGCATTAGCAACTGCATTTAT
>CAUUEM010000168.1:0-3316 GCA_963544045.1 uncultured Gemella sp.
TCTGTTGGCTTGAATAGTTGGTTAAGGAGCATTCGACGATTAAAGATGAGAGTTTCCATCTTTTCGTCACGTGCTTTTAATTGTGGGTTCTCGTAATATGTCAGGAGTGAAAAATTTATCTTATTTATTTTGTCTTTTGATGTTTGCTTTTTATTCACTTCTGAAATATATTTCTGTAAAAATCAAAGACTTAGGTAGATCTTTATTAATACTGTTTCCTTTTCTTATTAAATAGTTTAATAAGTTTTCGGGTAGATGATTATGTGGGCAAGATATCCAAAGCTTACAGGTGAATCCATTGTAACTAATTAAAGTAAACTCGTCATCAGTTTTGTCTTTGTTCTTAAAAAAATCTGTATCTTTTTTAATATCTTCTAATTGAGTTACTTTTAAGCTTTGTGTTATTTCCCTTGTACTATAAACCCCATCCTTTGGTTTTGTGTACCATAACAATCCACCTTCCTTTTCAATAATTTTACAGGCAAAATTTAGAAAGTCTGATTTATTCATTTTATTCTATTTAGCCATTCTTTGTAATATTTCTCTTCATTTGGATGCCGTACATTATCAGCCATAATTACTTTTTGAATATATGAAGATAACGCATCTAATAAGGATTCTTTTTCCTCATACGTTGTGTACTCAAGCAATATCTTGGTTTCATTTATAAGGTAATCTATTGTGAGATTCTGTCTAACAGAATTCGCGATACTCTTCATTTCCTCCAGAGTGACTTCTTTATGTGCAACCATTTGCTCAGTATAATCCTTGATGAATTTGATTTCTCTATCATCTACATTACCATCACATTCCATAAAGAACTTACCAAGTTCAATAATATGTTTTATAAGGCACTTTTTCTTTTTGTCCATTTTTAGCTTTAGAATATTAATTTTGTTTCTAAAATAACTGTTTTCTGCGTAGCGATAGTTTGTTTAATATTTGCGTTTAGTGTAAATACACCTTTCAAGATATTAAGGGAGAAAGCACATTCTGTTAAACTATTTAATTCTTTTGTTAGTTGTACCTTAACTTCTTGTGCAGAAAGTTTACTACCATCTTCAGGATTTCTTTGCTCGACTATATAGTCTAAATCATTTAATTTATATTGCTTTATTAATTGTTTTGCTTTCTCATAGCCCATTTGTGTGAATTCACCCGAGAAAGATTCTTTACGGCTATACGTTTTTGCATATTTCTCTTCTTCCTCTTTTCTATATGAAGCATCTACTTTTACTGCTATGTAGTTAATGTTACCCGATGCGTCTAAATCGCGATGTTTTTTTTCAATGAAAATTGCTTTTGCTTCAAATATTTTGACTCCAAGTAATTTTGATACTTTTCCAAGACAATCTAATTTATCTTTGAATATTTCATCTTCTGCTGAAGTAATATCTATATAACATTTGTGGATAAAAGGATGTAATGCTAATGTCATACCTTCGCATAATGGCATATTAGTCTTGAATGTCCATCCATTATCCTTCATTTTCTGAATATCATCCATACAAATAATAGAGATATTTTTATCAAGTTTATCAGCATCTTTTTCCCACTGATAATTTACAGCACGTTCTTCTGTGCTTATTTGCAGTATAGCTGCTCCTAACTTATGATTTTCCATATTATTGCAATTATAATTAAATTTATTGAAATCAAGGTGTATTTATTTAAATTGAATATGAGTTTTAATATTTTGCCTTCAGATTCATAGATCTCTTTATCTGCCATCTTTGAATCTCTGCAAAATATAGCATAAGCCTCATCTATATTATCAGTCTGGCAATAAAACATATATGGTATATTCCTCCCCGCATCATCTAAACTTTTATAGATAGATTTGAAAAAGATGCCACCTCCCTTTTTATGTGCAATTTTTGTTTGATATGAAGAAATAACCCCTTTTTTATACAAAAAATCTGTAATTTTAGGGTGTAACACCAGTAACTCACTCATCTTTATGAGCTTATCATATGCGTTTTGGTTGTTTTCAGAATACTTATCTCTATTTATTGTACCGTTTATAACGAATGTGGAACTCTCTGTCGGAGATGTTCCTTGTAACCATAAGATACTTTCCATAATTATAAAAATAATTTGTTTAATAATTTATTCATATCCTCTTCACTCGTGAGATTATATGCAAAGAAATTAGTATTTAGGAGTCTTGCGTATTCTTTCCCTTCTACGAGCTTCTGTACAATGGTAATAATAGATTGTCCTTCCTCGATCTTAGCTTTATCAACATGGCTGCCTATAATAGCACATTTGGATGCATATTTAACATGGTTGTTGATAAAATCTAATCGTACATTAGTATCCTTTCTATACTCAGAATTGTCTTTATATTTTTGTACATCAAATAGGAAAATACAAATATCTTTATTTTCTAAGAACTTCTCGTAATAAGGTTTTATATTATAGGTTTCTCCTCCTATGTCAATTCCATCTTTTATTTCATAGTGCTTATCACCTATTTTAAAAGTGAATTTTTGATATTCAGCTTTGTTAGTTCCTTGATATCCTTCAAGTTGATACTTTTTCCCCTCTCCTTGTAAATTCTTTAGGAATTGAGTTTTCCCAGATCCAATCATACCTAAAACTCCAATACTTTTTCCAATAAGTTTTGTAGTTTTTGTTTCTTCAGAAAATGCTGAAATTAAAGCTCCTCCAAGAGCCGCAACTGCTATTAAAATCGGAATCCAAATCCATGCCTCTTGTTGTTGAAAATCAGGAACTGTAATTGTGTCTAATAATAATTCTACCATAAATCAAATATTAATGTTATTAAATTAAATCGTACAAGTAAGTAAACTGCAAGCCATATCAGGAAACAAACTGTTGGTAATATGACATCTAACCAATGAAAATCTTTGACGTTGGGAATGTGTGCTATAATTACAAGAAGCAATCCGCATACAATGGGTACCCACCAAAATGAAGGAAAAGCATTTCCTATATCAATAATTAAATCTTTTATTTCTTTTACAGTTTTTCTACATTTAAATACGCAGGGTTTAAAGCATTCATCTTCTTTAGGTCTACACCAAAGTGGTTGAAGAAGAGGGTGTTGATTTTGTCTCGTTCTTTGTCGTTTGAAAGAATGTTTGAAAAGAATGCAGCATACTGGATGCTCATGCCTGGTTCTATAACCATTCCATCGCAGTGCTTTGACATCTTCACGGTAATTTTGAATAGTGCCATAATAATATTGTTTTTAGTTATGTTTGTATTAGATGAGGATAAAAGAAGAAAGGGGATACGGCCCGCTTTATCTTTATTTATCCGGTTCGGTTCTGGAAAACACCTTGGAGTC
>CAUUEM010000169.1:0-3279 GCA_963544045.1 uncultured Gemella sp.
CTTTTTAACATTAGCTAAATCATAGAAAAAATGTGATGTATTTACTGTACGTATTTTTCTGTTTTGTGGTATAATTTATAAGTTAAAAAAATAGTTAGGAGATGGTTAAAACAAAAATTTTATTTTCACTAATAATGATAGTACTTATTTTGGTATTAGTTTATTACTTAACGAAAAAATTTGAATTGAAGAAGGATCAAATAATTATATTTTGGATATTAGTATTATTTTGGTCGGCAATTAGTATTATTAGGGCGTATAGAAAGCTCTATGCTATAACTCCTGTAGAAAATGGAGGATTATCATTAACACCTCTTTTAGCTTCTCAAATAGCTGCAGGATATGGTTTGATGAGTTTAATAGTAAGATTACCTATGTTTATAGCGAGTGATATATTTAGACGACGTAAAATATTCGTTCAAATATCACTGTTTTTACTAATTATAACTTCATTTTTAGTAGCCTTTAATGGTAGTTATACTACTTTATATTTATCATCGTTATCTTTAGGTATAAGTGCGACAATGTTAGCATTGTTTAATGTTATGTTTTCGGAAACTTTCTCTAAAGAAAAAGCTGCGTTATCAGTATCTATTTTATCAGTAGCTCCGCTTCTTGCTGAATTTATCGCAGCACCAATACAATATATCTTTACTATAAACGAGTATAAACATTTTAACTATATGTGGATAGTGTCAGGTATATTGGCGGTTGCAACATTTATTTTAACATTTATGATGAAAGACTATCGTCCAGTTAACAGTGGTTTTTCATTAGATAAAGTTAAAGTAGTATTAAAACATGGAAGTTTCATCTATGTCTGTATAATGGCCTTATTACTTTCATTTGTGAAGTTTGCGACAAGTGGTGCTAATATGATAGCGTACGGAAAAACTTCATTAGGAATGAGTCCTCTTATGCTTGCTTATATGGATGCTGTGTTTGCTATTCCACAGTTAATAGCGGGTGTTTTAGTAGGGGTGTATTTCACGAGAAAATGGGGTCTGCAAAAAACATTACTATTTATGTTTGGTTGCGCGTTAGCATTCTACATTATAGCTCTATACGTAAATAATCCATATATAATTTACTTTAGTTATATTCTAAATGGGTTAGGTTATGGTGGTGCGTATAATGTACTTATCTCACTTGCTATGCAATATTTTGATAGAGAGTATCGAAATGTAAGTATGGGAATATACCAAGC
The DNA here is from genome assembly GCA_963544045.1 of uncultured Gemella sp. Taxonomy (GTDB): domain Bacteria; phylum Bacillota; class Bacilli; order Staphylococcales; family Gemellaceae; genus Gemella. The sequence continues at coordinate 1,208 of CAUUEM010000169.1, forward strand.
ATTCTTTGCGCTAGGAATTTTCTATGGTGATTATGTATATGTTTGGATAGCTAAACATGTAGCTAATGGTCTATTCGGTTTTGATCAAAGTAAAGCAATATTTTTAATAGTTATAGGTATTACGTTATTAAGTATGCTAATGGTTAAGCTTAGAGTAAAAGATAAATAAAAAAAGGATCTGACTTTCCAGTCAGGCCCTTTTTTGTTTTAGTGTCCAATAAGATCGGTTCTCATCCAACCTTGTTTTCCTTTGTAAGTTACGTAAGACCATTCTTCTCCTTTAGAGTTTCTTTCAGTGAAATCAACATATACTGTATCACCTTTTTTAGCAGTATCTAGAACAGAGCTTGAATCATTAGAAGAACTTCTTAAGTTAACCCCAGCATCTACATATATTTTAGCAGCCCTATTACTAAAGTATGTACGATTAGAATTAGATGAAGATGATGAACTAGAAGAATTATCTTTAACTATAATAGTTTCTTTTTCCTTCTCTTTTTCTTTTTCATTTAGACCATTTACAGTAAATGTACGCTTAAACTCGCCTTTTATTTTTAGTTTTAGCTTCTCTGCTGTGTTCTTGTTAAGGCTAACTGAAACTTCTACTTTATCTCCATTATTTAATTTATCTTTTTTATCATATGAGATATCAGGATTTGATAAAAAATTAGAGATTTCAGAAGAATTGTTAGCTACCTCAGGGATTTTTTTAATATCAACTTCTGGTTTACCTTCCCCATTAGTACCATAAGTTACGAAATTAATTTCATAAGCTGAAACATCTACAACATTTTCTTTTTTCATAAACTTATTATATCCGAAGTATAGACCTACAACTAAAACTAAGAAAGTTACTACAGCCGTAATTATTATAGGGATAGGGCTCTTTTTCTTTTCTTTTTTAGGTTCTTCATCATAACTATTGTTATTATTATAATTATTATTGCCGTTATAATTGTTGTAGTTAGGGTTTACTGGTGATACATTATACTGTTGGTTGTTTTGTTGATTATAGTATTGTTGGTCATTAACCGTATTGTTGTATTGAGTATTTTGGTTGTCATATTGTTGACCAGTGTAACCAGGATTATTATATTGACCGTTATAATCAGGGTTATTGTATTGCTCGTTATATTGATTATATTGGTCATTTGGATAGTTGTTATATTGATCGTTATTGTAATTAGGATTATTATTCTGAGAATTATAATTCCTGTTATTATTTGGGTTTTGATTATTCATAAATTTCTCCTTTTATTATTATTCTGCGTAGTCTCCACCTGGAGCATTTAGGTACTCTTCAAGTGGAATATTTTTTTCATAAAGTATTTTTGCGACATCTTGACCAACATATCTAATATGCCAGCTTTCTTCCATGTAACCAGTTTTTTCTACGAATTCTGGTTTATATCTAACGATAAATCCATATTTATGCGCGTTATTAGCAAGCCATTGAGCAGCCTTTTTACTACGTTCGCTTGTCCCTTCTGAACCTAGCAGCTGACCATCGCTATCGATAAGGTCAAATACTAAACCTGTTTGGTGTTCACTGTATCCAGGACGAGCTGAGAATCTATCCGCTTCTACTTTTCCGTGTGCAGATACATAGTTGTTATATAAGCCAACTTGTGTCTCATAAGATCTAAATCCTGATACTTGATTTGTAATATCCATCCCAGCGCTTTGAGCATCTTTAATCAGTTTATTAACATTTTTTCTCGCTGTTGGATCCTCACCAGGGTTATAATTTTTAGGTAAAGGGTGTTTTTTGTTAGCTAGTACTATACCGTTTATAACAGTAGGTTCACTAACAGTTTCTGGAGTTTTACCTTTTTGTGATTCTGAGTTTTCTTTGTTGTCAGAATTTTTAGAGTTACTTTGATTATTAGAACTGTTTGAATTATTATTGTCTTTTTTTGTTTCGGATGTATTATTTGATGATGAAGTATTTGAGTTAGAAGAGCTTTCGTCATCTTTTGTTAAATAATATAGACCACCAAGAGCAAATGTAAGGACAATTATACTAACAGTAACAATAGTTATAATATGTCTTTTCATAAAATTTCTCCTTT
>CAUUEM010000170.1:0-3233 GCA_963544045.1 uncultured Gemella sp.
TTGTTATTTAACTAAAACTTCCCCAGTAGCTAGTGCGGATGTTGTTTTTACAGTTGCCTGTAGCCATATAGCGACGTTTATTGGAATATGAAAGATAGCTAATCCAGATAAAGCCTTCGTTCATAACATAGCTATCATAGTTGACCTTTTCTCCATAGGAGTAGTTAGCGACGACATGTCCTTGAATACTAGGTTTATCTCGAACATTAATCGAAGTAACATTAACTTTGAATTGACCTGTTTCTTTTGTTCGTTGCCAGGCGTCTTCGTTGTCGTAGCTTGGTCTAATAAAACCTACTAAATGAGTATCGTCTCTTGTCATTAACTTAGCTGTACCACCTCGAGAAGGAGTACCATCTACATTTTGTTCGACAGAGGTAATGATATTACCTTGCACTTTGATTACGATACCTACGTGTCCGTATATATCCCAAGAACCCCATTGCCAAATAGCTATGTCCCCAGGAGCTATAGTAGTTTGTCCTTTTAAATATCTACGCCAACCTTTAGGAAGTGGATTTTTTAAATAATCAATAGCGTTGCCGAACATACGATAATTACCGAAGTATTGTGTATATGCCATAGTAAGGTCTACGCACTGTGCTCCATACATACCATCCATATCAATCCAACGATAAAGATTATTTTTAGCCCAATTAACCATAGCTTCTTGTGTAGCCATAAGAATCCTCCTTTATTTTAAATCAGTAGTTTTGCTATCCAATTTGATTTCGATTATTTTAATTAAATCATTAACGCTTTTTCCGATATTTTGTAAGGTTTTATCCAGTTTTACTATAAAAAATACCGCAACAAAAATTGGAAAACCTACAGTATTAATAAAATTAAGAATATCCATAATAAAAAAAGGTGCGACTTTCGCCGCACCCGCCTCCTTCCAAATTATTGAAGAACAGTTTCTTCAGTAGTTACATAAGAGGCTTTTTTAAATTCTGTTAAAGTGCGTTTTTCATTGTTAAAAACTTTTGTAGCAATGATTTTTTGACCTACAGCTTCAGCCTCTGCTTTTGTTAAATTATCTTTTGGATAATTTAATGTGATATGATAAGATTTTTTATCTGCAGTAGTAAAGTATAAATTTAATTTTTTTTGCATAGTTTAGTTCTCCTTTATTAGATAAGTTCTTTAGTTGTTACAGTTATATTGTCGATAGTTTTTGATAATAATTTTCTGATATTATCTCCAACATCTTTTAAAGTAGTCTCATCGACAGTAGTGTTAGCGTCGAAAGTATAGCTTTTTACGACTTGTTTGTCACCTTTTTCTTCGGCGTAGTTTAATTTTAAAACTTTTTTTAATATTCTCATGTGAAAGTCTCCTTTTATATATTATTTGTTTTTTGTCTTAGGCCTCTGACACTATATATATCGAAATAAAAAGTAAAAATTCCCAAAATAATAAAATAAAAAATTAATTTAGTTGTTGTTGATTTGTAATAAATATATGTTATAATAAAGCAACTAGATATTGAATTATAGGTTAAATATTATAGAAATCATAATTAACAATAGTTATCTTCCGAAAATTTTAATTATTATTAAAGTAGAGAGAGTATAATGTAAGGCAAGATTTTGAGAAATACAGATTTAGTATTTAAATTTCTAGTGAAAAATATAAGGAGAAGGGCTGATAAGTAATGAAAGACAATAAATTATTAAAAGTTTTATGGGGAATTGTTCTAGCAATCTTTTTGTGTAGTGCTATCTTTGTTGGAATAAGTTATTTTTCAGGAGGGGATAGTTCGTCTAGTAAAAAATCTAGTGAAAAGACAACGTCATCTACATCAAAAGATAAGAATAAAGATAGTAAGTCTTCATCTGATGATAAAAGTGATGAGCAAAAATATAGAGAAGGTCAGGGTTCAGATAATAACTCTTCAGGTATCTCATCTGAAAATAACTCTTCAAGTAGTTCATCAAAGAATAATTCAAATGTAAATAGAGATAATAATTCAAATAGAAATAATAATTCATCAACAAGTAATAATTCAAGAAGTACCAATAGTAACAATGAATCAAAACCAAGAGAAACTACTAATTCAAATAATAGTTCTTCAACAGTTTCAACCCCTGGTACATTCAAAAATTCACAAGATGCTCACAAATATGCTAATGAGGAAATTAACCGTTTAGTTAAGGATAATAAAAAAAATTATGAATATACTTTAGGGCGTAATGATAAGGGTGAAGTAACGGTGAATATTAAGGAAGCAAAATAATAAGAAAACTAACTTAAGTGGCATAAATAGTGAGGCTTAAGTTAGTTTTTTGAATAAGTATGGAGGAGAGCTAGAAAGATATAAATAAATAAAAAAAGGTGTTAAAGAATACTAGAAATAGGAAATTTATATAATTCTTAGCTAAAAATTATATTTAGTGGTATAATGGTGTATGAAAATTATCTGATAGAGGAAAAGACTAACTATGAAAAATAATAGATTATTTAAAATATTGATAGGGCTAATATCAACAATAGTTATTGTAGGTTTAGTTTATCTTGGTGTTAGTTATTTTAATGGAGAAGATAATAGAAGTAGAACTAATAGCCAAGTTATAGAAAAGAAAGTAAGTAAAAAAGAAGAATCGCCAGATAAGAGAGAAGAAACAGAAGAGAGTAACGCTGAAACCAAACAAGAAAATCAGGGTGGTAGCAAACAATCCACTTCACAATCGAAAACAACGACTGGTAGGACTCAAAATGTGATTACAAATTCTGATAAAGGTATAAATCAGTCAGCTTCAAATAATAATATAATAAAATCACAAGAATATGCAGGAAAAAAGATTTCTGAAAATGAAGGATTAGGAACAACGGGAAAAGTATTTAAATCACAAAAAGAAGCTATGGAATTTGGGAATAGCGAGGTTGCTCGTCTAACTAAAGAAGACCGTAAATCAAGACAGTTCTCTGTAAGTAAAGTAACTGCAGATGATGGTTCAGTACTAGGTTGGACAGTTGATATATACGTAGATAATTCAGCTACAACTAATAGTAATGATAAAAATGAGAGCAACTAGAAAAATCTAGTTGCTCTATTAAAATTAGGATAGAATTATGAATACTCTTTGTTCCTTAAATATAACACAATAGAATTGTATAGTCAAATAATTGAAAGTACTTAAATTAATGAGGGGAAATATGCGTATAGGAATAATAGCTGAATTTAATCCACTTCATAGTGGTCATAAATATTTAATAGATCAAGCAAAAAA
>CAUUEM010000171.1:0-3216 GCA_963544045.1 uncultured Gemella sp.
ATTTTAAATGTTTAGTAGATGCAGGACTAACTGGCAAAAAAATAACAGAAAACTTAGCGCAAATTGAACGAGATATAAAAGATATTAATGCTATATTTGTAACACATGAACATATAGATCACATAAAAGGAATAGGTGTACTAGCACGCAAATACAATATTCCAGTTTATGCAAACAAGTTAACTTGGGATAATATGCAGAAAGTTGGCGAGATAAAAACTGATCTTAAATTTCACTTTGAAAAAGAGGAAAGTAAAATTTTTGATGATGTAGTCGTCAATAGTTTTGGGGTGAGTCATGATGCTGCCAACCCGCAGTTTTACACTTTTGAGTGCGAAGGTAAGAGAGTGAGTATTCTTACAGATACAGGATATGTATCTGATAAGATGATAGATTATGTAAAAGATTCGCATACAATAGTATATGAAAGTAACCATGAAGAAAATGTCCTGTTAAGTGGACCATATCCATGGGTTACAAAACAACGTATTTTATCAGATAAGGGGCATTTATCAAATAACGATTCTGCCAATTATTTAACTAAGATAGTAGGGGATAATACTAAAAATGTCTTTTTAGCCCACCTAAGTGAGCAAAATAATACAAAAGAGCTTGCTAGAATGTCTGCGGATATGACCCTTAAAAATAAAGATATTGATTGTGTATTAGAAGAAAATACTACTATTGAATGTAATAATAAAATAGTAATAATGGATACAGATCCAGTAATCCCTACAAAATTACTTGAAATATAATAATATAGAAAGAAAATGATTATTAGTTGGTTGTTAAAAGTATATCTAGTTTGATTTACGAATAAAATAATAGCCGTTTTGAAAACAGTAAGTTGTTTTTTAAATGGCTATTTTATTTTGAGTAATGTTTAAAGTTGATAACATAGTAATTTAAAAATAAGTGTATAATACCAGTGGAAAAACAATTTGAATTTAATTATCATAATTTTCGTAAAAAGAAAACGTTTACTACTGAATTTTCAGAAAATTCTAGTTTTTTTGACTGAAATTTTAATTTTTTTATTGCATTTTATCGAAAAATCTTATAAGATATTAATATGTTATTTTTATTTTTAGAGCAATATAAACAAAGAGACTATACATAATTATCGAATTGTTTTGTTTTATGGCAATATTAAAAATAAATGGATGTCTTAATGGAAAGTATTTATATAGTAAATACTGGTTATTTTTGGAAGGAGTTTAGCGAATGGAAAAGCTATTAGAGATTAAAAATCTAGAAACAGCATTTAGAATTAAAGATGATTACTTCAATGCTGTTGATAAAGTTAGCTTAGATCTTTATAGAAATGAAGTGCTTGCTATAGTAGGAGAGAGTGGTTGTGGCAAATCAACTTTAGCAACTACAATTATGAGACTTCACAATGAGAACTTAACGAAATCTACTGGTGAAGTTATTTTTAATGGAAAGAACTTATTAGATCTTAGCGAAAATGAAATGAATGAAATTAGAACAAGAGATATCGGTATGATATTCCAAGATCCACTTTCTTCATTAAACCCACTACACAGAATTGGAAAACAAATTGAAGAGGCACTAATTTATCATACAAAACTAAGTGCTGAAGAACGTAGTGCACGTGTTATCGAATTATTAACACAAGTTGGTATTCCTAATCCGGAGCGTTGCGCTAAACAATATCCACATGAACTTTCTGGTGGTATGCGTCAACGTGTTATGATAGCGATGGCCATGAGCTGTAAACCTAGCGTGCTTATCGCGGATGAACCTACAACTGCGCTAGATGTTACTATCCAAGCACAAATTCTTGACCTTATTAAAGGATTACAAGATGAAATGCACGCTGGAATCATCCTAATCACTCACGACCTTGGTGTTGTGGCTGAGATGGCTGATAGGGTAGCGGTGTTATATGCTGGTGAAGTAGTAGAGCTTGGTACTGCGGAACAAATATTTAAAAATCCAAAGCACCCATATACACGTAGTTTATTAAGAAGTATTCCACAATTCGATGGAGAAGAAAATGACGATGATTTATATGTAATTCAAGGTATGGTACCTTCTATTAAAGATCTTGATAGAAAAGGATGCCGTTTTGCGGACAGAATACCTTGGGTTGAAAAACACTCACATGAAGAAGAACCTACTTTACATGAAGAAGAGGAAGGGCATCATGTAAGATGTACATGTTATAAAGATTTTATTTTTGAAGGGGAGGAGAACTAATGCTTAAAGTTGAAAATCTAAAAGTTCACTATCCCATTCGTGGTGGATTTTTCAATACAATAAAAGACTACGTACATGCAGTAGATGGTGTTGATATTGAAATTGAAGCAGGTAAGACTTATGGTCTTATTGGAGAGAGTGGTAGTGGTAAAACAACAGTAGGTAAAGTTGTTCTAGGTCTTGAAAAAGCAACTGATGGACACATTATCTATAAAGACGAAGATGTTACTCAAAAATCAGCTCGTAAAAAACTTAAATATAATCGTGATGTTCAAATGATTTTCCAAGATGCAATGTCTAGTTTGAACCCTAAAAAACGTATTATTGACATTATTTCTGAACCTATTATCAATTTTGAGAATCTTTCAGAAGAAGATACTAGAAAACGTGTTTTAGAACTTCTAAATATTGTAGGTATGGGTGAAGAATCACTGTATAAATACCCATTTGAATTCTCTGGAGGTCAACGTCAACGTATTGGTGTTGCACGTGCTATTGCATGTAATCCTCGCTTAATCGTTGCGGACGAACCTGTATCAGCTCTTGACTTATCAGTTCAAGCGCAAGTGCTTAACTTTATGAAAAAGATTCAAAGAGAATTTAATATAAGTTACCTATTTATTTCACACGATTTAGGTGTTGTTAAACATATGTGTGATTATATTTACATTATGTATCGTGGACGTATTGTAGAACGTGGAACACGTGAAGATATTTACAATAATCCGCAACATATTTATACAAAACGTCTTATCGCAGCTATTCCAAGTACTAACTTAGATAAAGCAAAAGAAGTTATTAAAATAAGAAAAGCTGTTGAAAAAGAATATGAAGAAAACTATAATGATTATTTCGATAAAAAAGGAAGAGTTTATCCACTTAAAAAATTAACGGATACTCACTACGTTGCCATGAAAGGAGGAGAAGCATAATGTGGAAAGTAGTTTTAAAACGTGTTTTAGTAATGATACCACAATTATTCATCCTTAGTAT